>JACPTJ010000183.1 GCA_016192835.1 Betaproteobacteria bacterium | reverse complement strand
GCCGCACGCCTGCTGACCTGGCGCGCAGCCTGGATGATCGCCAACGGGGAGGATGCTTTGCGCGAAATTTCCATGGCCAAGCTGTTCGGCTCCGAGACCTTCGTCAAGGTCGCCGCTTCCGCGATGCAGATCATGGGCGGTTACGGCTACAACATGGAGTTCGACATGCAGCGATATTTCCGCGACTCGCGCAGCGTCACGATCGGCGCCGGCACTTCGCAGATGCAGCGCAACCTGATCGCCGGTCTGATGGGTTTGAAGATCCAATAGGCGGTACAAGGGAGAAAAATTCATGAGGTTGATCAACATCGGGCCGTACGGCAACGCCAAATCGGCCAATAAAGACACCACGGGCAAGCCCATCATCGAGGAGCTCATCGATAACATGCGCAGACGGGGGCAGTTGAAAGGGGTCGAGATCGACACCGATACGGGAACGACCATACCGGCGAAGGACGGCCGTGATGACGACGTGCTCGCGCATATCAACGTCGGCGTGATCGAAAAAATCCGGGAGTACTCGGCCATGAACAAATACGACGCGATCGTCTGCCGGGGCAGTCTGGAACCGGGGTTTCATGCCGGGCGCCAGATTTCAAAAATCCCGGTTGCTTTCGCGTTGCATTCTGCCGTTCACGTTGCGTCCCTGATCGGCAACAAGTTTTCGCTTCTGGATGTGACGGATCCCCTGGCGCATATCGCCAGACGCCACGTGGAAGAGTACGGCTTCGGCCACAAGCTGGTGAGCGTCAGACGAGTGGATTGTTCGTCCCTCGCGATGGGCTCGCTGCTCTACTCGCGAAAAAAAGTGGACCGGGCCAATGATCCCCAGGTGAAGGAACTTCTGGATGTGGCAATGGTGCAGTGCGTGGCGGCCATCGAAAAGGACATGGCGGACACGATCATCATTGGCTGCATCCCGCTTCAATACCTGGAAGACGAGATCAGGCAGCGGCTCGACGCGGCAGGTTATGGCGAAATACAGATCATTTGTGAGTTCGCCGCGGCCGTGGAAATGGCACAGGTCATGGTGAATATGAAATTGACGCAGGCCCCCCGAGCCTATCCCGGCGACGACTTGAGAGCAAAACCCGAGTACCGTTAGTAGAATTGCGTCCGCCCAACCGGACAGGACATGGCAAGCCCAGGAGATACGAGCATGCCCCCGCGGATACTGATCACGGGCGCGACCGGAACGGTCGGCGGCGCGCTGCTGCGCGCTCTGGCAACCGCCCACAAGGAAGGAAAAATCACCGCGGTCGCGGGCGCGCGAAGCGCGGCCAAGCGCGAGCGGCTGGCCGCGCTCGGCGTCGAAGTCGTGCACCTCGACTATGAGGATGCCGCAAGCGTGCGCGCAGCGGTTGCCGGCGCGAAGCGCCTGTTCCTGGCCACGGGGTATAGCGTGGACATGCTGGTGCACAGCAAGACGGTGCTCGACGCCGCGCGCGACGCCGGCGTGGAGCATGTCGTGCACCTCGGCGCCTCGGGCTCCGATGAGCAGCCGTACGCTCATCTCATCTGGCACGCCTATGTCGAGCGCTATATCGAAGCGCTCGGTTTCGGCTACACCCACCTGCAACCCAAGACCTACATGCGCAACGTGCTCGCGGTGATCAGGCCCGGTTCAACGGTGCTGCGGCAGTTTTTCGGGGATGCGCGCGTGGCGTGGATCGATCCCGACGACATTGCCGCTGTCGCCGAGGCCGCGTTGATGGATCCTGCGGCCCACCACCAGGCGACCTATCGCCTCGCCGTGGAAGCTCTCGCCATGAAGGACGTCGCTGCGACCGTTGCGGCCGTCACCGGTATCCCGTTCACTTATGAAGCCCGCGACCCCGCGGATCTGTTGCCGATACTGCTGAAATCTGGCATGGAACCGGTGTATGCAACCAACCTGGCGCGGGCGATCGGCGCCGCTACGCGCGGGGAAATTCCCGGACTGGCAGAGGTCAACGACACGGTGGAGCGAGTGACGGGCCGGGCGGGCACGCGCTGGGTCGATTTCGCCGCGCGCCACCGCGAGCGGTTTCTCGTGGCGGCATCGTAGGGTGCGCTTGCGCACCATCCGGCAATCGGGTGTAGGGTGCGCTTGCGCACCATCCGGCAATCGGGTGTAGGGTGCGCTTGCGCACCATTCGGCAATCGGTGCGCAAGCGCACCCTACACCGAAAAATCAGATGATCTTCCGCGACCGGAGTTCGCCGATGCGCCGGCCGTCCAGTCCCAGCTCGCCCAGTATCTCGTCCGAGTGCTCGCCCATTGCCGGCGGGGGCAGAAAACCCGATTCGTTGTCGCCATCGAAACGCACGGGCCTGTTCACGCCGCGCACCGTGCCATGCACCGGATGTTCGACTTCGTTGAAGGTGCCGAGATGGCGAACCTGGGGGTCATCTTCGAGTTCGGCCAACAAACGCTCCGCGGCGAAAGGCACGTCGTTCGCCTCCAGCAGCGAAATCCAGTCATCGCGGTCCTTCGTCGCGAATACCGCCGCCAGTTCGCGGCCTATTTCCTCATAGTGCTCCACCTTCGCTTCGCGGGTGGCGTAGCGCGTGAGCAGGTCCGGCCGTCCGACCGCCTTCGCGAGACCCTGCCAGAACTTGTCCGGAGAGGACATGTGCAGGCCGATGCGCTTGCCATCGCGACAGCGCAGGATGTAGGCCTGAGAGGCCGCCCCGCGAAAATAGAACGGCTGGTCCTCGCCAAGGATCAGGTAATGGGCAAGCGGCTCCACCAGGAACGCCATCGCCGCTTCGATCATGTTGACCTCGACCCTGCGCCCCTTGCCGGTGCGGCTGCGTTCGTGCAGTGCCCCGAGCACGCCGAGGCAGGCAAAAATTCCGGTCAGCGAATCGGCCATGGCCGGCCCGGCGATACGCGGGTCGTCGGTCTGGTGGAAACGCGACAAGAGACCCGAAAGGGCTTGCCCCACACCGTCGTAAGCGGGACGCTTCGCATAAGGACCATCGGCGCCGTAGCCCGTAATCGAGCAATAGATGAGCCGTGGGTTCAATGCCTGCAGTTGCGCCGCGCCAATTCCCAGTCTGTTCTCCACACCCGGACGAACGTTGATGACCAGGACATCGGCCTTCTGCACCAGAAGGCGCAGCACCTCGATGCCATCAGGTTGAGTGTAGTCCAGCGTCAAGCCGCGCTTGTTGCGGTTGTAGGCCAGGAAAAAAGGGCTGTTGCTGGTTGACGTATGGAATCGAAACGGGTCGCCAGCACCGGGCCGCTCCACCTTGATGACGTCGGCGCCCATCTCGGCGAGCAGCATCGCGGCGTAGGGCGCTGTGATGTAGCTGCCCAGGTCGAGCACGCGGATTCCGTCGAGCACCTTGATCATGCGCCTGCCACCCGCGCGATATCCACGGAACTGTAAACAATCCTGCGCTTCGCGAGCGAACTCGCCATCCCATGCGGCATTCTTGAGTCAACCTCCGGGCACGGCGCAGACCATGGATTGAAGCTGAGTCACAACCTTACGCGATAACGGCGTCGGACGGCGCGTTCCTGGATCGAGCAGCACCATCACCGCTTCCGCCACCGCCGCGCATTTGCCGTCGTTGAACAGCGCCTGTCCGAACGTAACCGAACTGCGGCCCACGCGCCGGATCAGCGTGCCGCATTCGACTTCGCCCGGATGGTGCATCTCGCGCAGGTATTCGATGGTGATCCGGACCAGCGCCAGCGGCATATCCCCCGCTCCCCGCGGACGCACGTGACGCTGGATGAAGTGGTAGCGGCCATTGGTGAACAGCACCGCATGGATTGCGTTGTTGACGTGGCCCTGATAGTCGAGGTCGGAAAGCCGCAATGTGTCGGTGTTCCAGACCGCAAAGTTCGCGCGGTCGGCGAGCGAACGCCGGAGTTCGCGGTCCTGCCCGGGTGTTGCCATCACGCGATTGCCGCTCAGTCTTTCTGGTAGGTGCCGATCAGCTCGAATTTTTCGAGCACGTGGCCCTGCATCGCCGTTTCGAGCTGCGCCTTGGCCGGGCGGTTCAGGTCCGGCAGCACGGCATCGAGCGCGTAGAGCTTGTGGAAATAGCGGTGCCGGCCGATCGGCGGGCACGGTCCGCCGTATCCGGTGCGCTTCCAGTCGTTGAGTCCCTCGAGCGTGCCTTTCGGCAGCTCGCCCGGCTTGATTGCCGCCTTGAGTCCGGCCGCACCGGGCGGAATGTTGTAGAGCACCCAGTGCACCCACGTCAGCTTGGGCGCCGCCGGATCGGGCGCATCGGGGTCGTCGACGATCAATACCAGGCTCTTGGTCGCCGCGGGCAGCCCGGTCCATGCCAAGGGTACCGAAATATCCGATCCCTGGCAGGTGTACTGCTTCGGAATCGCGCCGTTATGCGTGAATACAGATGATGTCAGTGCCAGTGCCATTACGATCTCCAGAATAACCTACAGCTGCGCGAGCATCTTGTCGGCGCCGCTCACTTCGAACTTGCCCGGAGCTTCAAGATTGAACGCCTTGACGACCCCGTTCTCGACCAGCATCGAATAGCGCTGCGAGCGCACGCCCATGCCGCGCGCGATCAGGTCGAGCTCGACCCCGAGCGCCTTGGTGAGCTCGGCACTGCCGTCACCCAGCATGCGCACCCTGCCGATAGCCTTGAGATCCTTGCCCCATGCCGCCATCACCATCGCATCGTTGACGGAAACACACCAGATCTCGTCGATGCCTTTCGCCTTGATCCTGTCAGCTTCCTGCACGAACCCGGGCAGGTGCACGGCACTTCAAGTTCGCGTGTACGCGCCGGGCACGCCGAACATCACGATGCGCTTGCCTTTGGTCGCCGCCGAAACCTTGATCGCGTCCGGTCCGGTCGGGCACCCGTGGGTGTATTCGACCGGCAGTTCCCACAACGTGCCGTCCGGCAGCTTGTCGCCAACTTTGATCGTCATCGCATCCTCCTTGAGCGGTTCATCGGGTTTAACGAACGTGATAGTATAACAACTGCAGCAACGTCAGGGATGCAGGCGCTGGCGAATGAGCCCAGTGTGTCCGCCGATTTCCTCACTTGCAGTTCCAGTCCGGGAACAACCCATCCAGCGTGCCAGGGAGACGCGCCGCATGCCGATCGACTATGAGAAGCTGATCAACTGGAAAATTCCGGAAGTCGGGCAGCAGTTCACCAGGCGCGACACCATGCTCTATGCGCTCGGCGTCGGTCTCGGCGCCGATCCGTGCGACGCAAGCGAGCTCAAATTCGTCTACGAGCAAAACCTGCAGGCATTGCCGACGATGGCGATTATCCTCGGCTACCCTGGGCCCTGGCACGCGCATCCCGACACCGGCATCACGCGCAGTCACGTGGTGCATGGTGAACAGAGTTTCGTGATTCACCGGCCGCTGCCGGTCGAAGGCGAAATCGCCGGTCTCACCAAGGTCACCGGCGTCGTCGATAAAGGCAAAGACAAAGGCGCGCTGGTGATGACTGAGTGCACGGTGCGCGACAAAGCGGGCGGCAATACGCTCTGCACGCTGACGTCGACCAGTTTCTGTCGCGCTGACGGCGGCTTCGGCGGCCCGGCCGGCCCGGCCAAAACGCCGCACCCGATTCCCGCGACGCCACCGGATGCGGTATGCGACCTGCCGACGCTGCCGCAGGCGGCATTGATCTATCGGCTCTCGGGCGATTACAACCCGCTGCACGCTGAACCTGCCGCCGCGCAGAAAGCGGGTTACCCGCGACCGATCCTGCACGGCCGCTGCACCTTCAGCGTCGCCGGCCACGCCATTCTCAAAACCTGCTGCGGCTACGACCCGGCGCGCTTCAGGAGCATGGCGGGCCGTTTCTCGTCCCCGGTTTATCCCGGCGAAACCATCCGCACCGAAATCTGGCGCAACGGCAGCATCGTGTCGTTCCGCTCGATGGTCCCCGCGCGCGGGGTGACCGTATTGAACAACGGCCGCGCGGAAGTTGTTTAAACCTAAATGATTTTTTAGGAGAATGAAAGTGACACGAGGAAAAATGGTCGAAGGCAAAGTCGTCATCGTCACCGGCGCCGGGCGCGGCATCGGGCGCGCGATCGCCATGCTGATGGCGCGGCACGGCGCCAAGGTCGTGGTCAACGACATCGGCGTCTCGCTGTCGGGCGAAGGCGGCGACCAGACGCCGGCCCAGGAAGTCGTCAACGCAATCGCGAAGTCCGGCGGCGTGGCGGCGGCCAACTGCGACAGCGTCGCCGATTTCGGCAGCGCCGCGAAGATCGTGCAATGCGCGCTCGACAATTTCGGCCGCATCGACTGCGTGGTCAACAATGCCGGAATCCTGCGCGACGTGATTTTCCACAAGATGACGGAGCAGGAGTGGGACGCGGTCATCAGCGTCATGCTGAAAGGCGCGTTCAACATGAGCCGCCACGCCGCCGACCATTTCCGCAAGCAGGAAGCGGGCGCGTTCGTGCACATGACCTCGACTTCGGGGCTGATCGGCGCAATGGGCCAGGCCAATTACAGCGCCGCCAAGCTCGGCATGGTTGGATTGTCGAAATCGATCGCGGTCGACATGCAGCGTTTCAACGTGCGCTCGAACTGCATCGCGCCGGTGGCGTGGACGAGGATGACGGCATCGATTCCCGCCAAGGACCCTGCGGCAGCCAAGCGCATCGAGCAGCGCAAGCAGGTGACTGCCGAACACAATGCGCCGCTCGCGGTGTTCCTTGCCAGCGACGCGGCAAAAGACGTGACCGGCCAGGTATTCTCGACGCGCAAGAACGAAATCTTCCTGATGAGCCAGCCGCGGCCGCTGCGCGGCGTGCATCGCAGCGAGGGCTGGACGCCCGAGGCGTGTGCCGAACATCTGTATCCGGCGTTGAAGAACTTGTTCTATCCGCTCGACCGCACGGTGGACGTGTTCTCCTGGGACCCGATCTGACGCATGCTCGCCTGGCTGCGCAATAACTGGGCGGATAAGGTTTGTTGAAACGCGCGCCCCAAAGCGACGCCGCATGGCTCACCGAACTGTGCCTGAGCCGCATCGGCTTCGTTTCCATCTTCACCACCTACTCCGCGGCGCTGCCACTGCTGAAAGCCGACTGGAACATGTCGGCGAGCCAGGCCGGCATGGTGCAATCGGCATGGCACGTCGGCTACCTCGTCTCGCTGTTCGCGATCGGTTTTGTCACCGATCGTCACGGCGCCAAGCGCACTTTTCTCGCCGGCAGCATCCTCGCCAGCATCAGCGCGCTGGCGTTCGCGTTTTTTGCCGACAGTTTTGCCTCCGGGCTGTTGCTCTACGGATTGACGGGGATGTGCTCGGGAGCGTCCTACACGCCGGGGCTGACGCTGATTTCCGAACGCTTCGTCGCGCATCAGCGCGGCCGCGCGATGGGCTGGTATCTTGCCACGGCATCGCTCGGCTACGGCATTTCACTGACCCTGAGCGGGCTGCTGATGCCGTATATCGGCTGGCGCGGCGCGTTTATCGTGACCGCGTGCGGACCGCTCGCCGGTGCGCTGATCTCGTTCTGGGCGCTGCGCGCAACGCCCAACGTGGTGCATGCGCGCGGCGCCGGGCACACCGGCGGTTTCGCACTGCTCGAGGTATGGCGCAACAAGCCGGCGATGCTGCTGATCTGGGCCTACGTATTCCACTCGTGGGAATTGCTCGGGATGTGGGCGTGGCTCCCCGCCTACCTCGCGGTGTCGGTCACACAAGGCGGCAGCATGACGGCGCAGGCCGCCGGCATCGGTGCCATGCTGACTGCGCTCACCTATATCACCAGCATGGGCGGCAGTATTTACGGCGGCGCGTTCTCCGACCGCTGGGGCCGCACCCGGGTCATCCTGTTGGGCTCATGCCTGAGCCTCGTCTGCTCGTTCGCATTCGGCTGGATGATGGCGTTGCCGCTGTGGCTGCTGGTCGCAGTCGCCGCGTTCTACAACATCACCGCAATCGCGGACTCCTCCGTGTATTCGACCGCGATCACCGAACTGGTGCCGCCGCAATTTCTGGGCGCCGCCTTCGCGCTGCGCTCGCTGCTCGGATTCGGCGCGGGAGTCATCAGCCCGTGGGTGTTCGGGCTGGTGATCGACTGGGCGCGCGGCGAGCCGTTGCGCTCCGAGAGCATGGCATGGGGACTGGCGTGGACTTCGCTTGGCATCGGCGCCGTGCTCGGGCCGCTGATGACGCTGAAGCTGCGCCACATGCCGGAAGCCGCCAAGATGGCGGGTGGACTGCGCTGACGCGGCCCCGCGGGAAAACCGCAGAAAGGGGACAGACCACTAAGCCGATTGGTTTGGCTTAGTGGTCTGTCCCCTTTCTGCGGTTGCCCCGTGCGAGCAGCGCGGGCACCTGGTCGGCGGGCACGGGCTTGCTGAACAAATAGCCCTGGAATTCGTCGCACCTGAGCAGCCGCAGAAATTTCGACTGCTCGTCGGTTTCCACCCCTTCGGCGATCACCTTCAGCTTCAGGTTGTGCCCCAGCGCGATGACGGTCGATACGATCGCCACGTCATCCGCGTTGGTCGCCATATGCTGGATAAAAGCGCGGTCGATTTTCAGCGCGGTAATCGGCAGCCGCGTGAGGTAGCGCAGCGACGAGTGGCCCGTGCCGAAATCGTCGATCGAAATTCCGACGCCGAGATCCCTGACCATTGTCAGCTTCTCGATGCTGGCCTCGATGTCCTCCATGATCATGCTTTCGGTGATTTCCAGATCCAGGCCATGCCCGGGTTTGCCTGCGATCGCAATCGCCTGCTGCACCGACGTGAAAAAATCCTTGCGTTTCAACTGCACCTGCGACACGTTGACCGCGATCGGAGGTGGCTCAATGCCCGCCGCCTGCCACGCCGCGAATTGCGATACCGCTTGTTTCATTGCCCACGCGCCCACCTCGACGATCATGCCCGTTTCCTCGAGCAACGGGATGAACAGCATCGGCATCACCAGGCCGCCATCGGGATCATTCCAGCGGATCAGCGCTTCGAGCCCGGCGACCCGTCCGGTGCCCAGGTCGACCTTGGGCTGGTAGAAGAGCACGAACTGCTCAAGCTCCAGCGCCCGTTGCAGCCTGTTTTCGAGCTTGAGCCGCTCAGCGACGAACGCATTCATCTTGCGTGCGTAAAAAAGGTAACGGTCGCTCGAGTCTTTTGCCTGCCGCAACGCTGCCTCGGCGTTGCTGAACAACAAATCCGGTTCCGTCGCGTCGCCGGGAAAGAGCGCGACCCCGGCCTTCGCGGAAACCCGCACCTCCTGCCCGGCGAGCGTGAAAGGCCGGTTCAGACAGCCGATGATCTTCTCTTCAACGAGGCGCGCAATGTCCGCTTCATCCTTGATTCCGGGGAACAGCGCCGCGAAGACGTCGGCATGGATTCGCGCCAGACTGTCGCGATCGAAGATGACGCTTTGCAGGCGCTGCGCCACGAGTTTGAGGATCTCATCGGCCGCGCTCCGGCCCAGCGTATCGTTGATGCCCTGGAAGCGTTCGAGGTCGACCAGCACCAGCGCCGTCCTGCTTTTCTCGTGGCTCGCAGCCCGCAGGACTTGCGTCATGCGGTCATCGAACAGCGCCCGGTTGGGAAGTCCGGTCAGGACGTCGTAATAAGCCAGGTAATTGAGCTTCTCTTCCTTGGCGATATAGGCGAGCGCAAACGAAACGTCCGCCGCCAGTTCGTCGAGGAGCGCGAGCTCCTCGGCGACGAAAAACCCCTGTCCCGGCGCAAATAGAGCGCAAAGAGCCACCACCTTGTCGTCCACCACCAACGGCATACTCACCGTGGAAAAGCAACCCTTTTCCATTGCCTCCTGGCGTAGCCCTCCCCTTTGCACGCTGATGTCGATGTCGTTGTTGATGACCGCCCGCCGGGTCCGGATCGCTTCGGCCAGCGTTCCCCGCGCGGCGTTGATCGTCGCCCAGCTCACCGAACCCGCGGCGTCCGGCGAAAATCCAGCCCACGCCACCGGCCGGACTTCCTGCTTTTCAGCATCGAGCGCTCCAATCCACACCAATTCGAACTTCCCGTGCTCCACGGCGACGCGGCAGGTTTCCTTTAGCAACTGTTCCCGCTCACGGATGCGGACGATCGCGGTGTTGATCTCGCCCGAAACCGCGCGGATCCGCGACAGCTTATCGAGTTTCTCCTGCCTCGCGATCGATTGCAGCGCAAACGAGATTTCGCCCGACAGCTCGGTGAGCAGAGTCATCTCCTCCGCGGTGAAAAAGTTTGCCTCCTTCGCGAATAGCGAAAGATTTCCCACTACGGCCTCCTCCATCAACAGCGGCAGCGCGATTGCTGAACTGTAACCGCGCCGGATGGCCTCCTTCCTGCGCTCGCCGCCCACGCCTGCTTCCTTGGTAAGGTCGTTGCTGAACATCGCGCGCTTTTCCCGGATCGCACGGTTGGCCAGGTTTTGGCTCAGCGACGTGTCGGGCCGGGCCGTGTTTTGGCCGCGGGCAAGGAAGGATTCCACATCGATTCCGGCACAAGCGGCGGGAGTTATCTCCAGGGTTACCTGGTTTAACACGCCGATCCACGCAATTCCGAAGCCGCCCTGCTCGACGGCGATGCGGCAGCTTTCGTTGAAAAGTTCCTGCCGATCACGCACGCGCACGATCAGCGAATTGATGGCGCTCATGACCACACGAATTCGGCTGAGCCGCGTGATTTTTTGTTCCTGATTCCTGCGCTCGGTAATGTCGCGGAATATGCCCAGCAGACCATCCTTACCGCCAATGCGAATGGGCGCAGCCTTGATGTCGGCGTAAAACACCGAACCGTCCTTGCGCATCATCGGCATGTCCGCGGCCATCTCGCTTTCGCCGCGCAGCAGGCTTTCGAACTGCTTCATGGCACGCGGCACATCCTGCTTCGGGTGAATATCCGGGACGCCGATGCAAAGGACTTCCTCGAGCGTGTAACCGAGCATGCGGCAGATTGCCGGATTTCCGCTCAGAAACTTCCCGGTCTCCGTGTCTGCAACCAGAATGCCGTCGAGCGCACCCTCGAAAATCGTGCGGAGCTTGGCCTCGGACTCGCGCACTGCTTCCACTGCCCGCTTCCGCTCGGCGTTCGTCCGGTCTATCGCGTCGCCGATCGGGCGTGATACCCGCGAAACCACCAGGCCGACCACCAGCAAGAACGAAATGGCGGTTATCGCCGCGGCAAGCACCAGGTCGGGGCCCGCGTGTTCGAGCAGGACGGCGGTGATCCAACTATTGATCAGCGCGAGGGCCACCACCGTCGGCAGCAACGTCCGCAGCAGTTGCGCACTGGTCGAAGGACCGATCAAGGTGTTGAGCGGCCAGGCGTCGGAACCTGCCGCAGCGATCAGTCCGACTCCAAGCGCCATAAACGCCAGCGACGTTGGCAGCGCCACCGGAATCACGGTTCCGCCATAGAGCAGCGGCGCCCCAAACAAGTAGCCCATCAGGCATACCGCTCCGACCAGCGTGATCAGGGCTCCGGGAATGGCGGCCCACGTCCTGGCCCGGCATTCCAGCAGCAACAGCGAGACGCCGGCCAGAATGAAACAGAACGCCGTGATCGGCGACATGCGCCCTATCGGCACCGCTCCGAACATACGTGTGGTGATGAACAGCCAATCGTCAATGTTCAGGCCGGTTGCAAAGCCGGTTAGCGTCACGCCCGCCACCACTGCGCTGAAAAGCCCGGCCGCGGTCGCGGCGCGATGAATGGCCAGGCTGGCGGGCCAGACTTCGCGAGCCAGCACTGCGCTTCCCAACAGAGCAAACAGCAATGCCGTGTTGGGGGCCGTCGGAATGTAGTTTGGTCCCATGGCCTTGAGCGTGTCCCAGTTGAGCGCCCATCCCACAAGCGCCAGCACTCCCGCGCCGGCGGTAATTGCCCCGCAGATCCGGACAACCCGGCCAGTAACGCCTCTGGAATCCGGGTTCAGGCTCATGGCATCGTCACCCGGTTCTATTTCCTGTTCGGGCTCTGGCATACCGTTTCCACGCCGTGCAATGCCGGCCATGATACGCCTCATTGAAATTTCAAGTACCCCGCATCACCGCCCTTACAAACGCAAATAGCGACGGTCGCATGAACCAAGGTAAAATCCGTCTGTAGTATCGTCGCATTCACGCAGAGGAAACCCTCTTGGATCAGACCGCAGACGCCACCGTGCGCCGGCGCCATGATTTTTCGCGCCTGATCAATCCGCGCGCAGTGGCGGTGGTCGGTGCGTCGAACGATCTCACGCGCATCGGCGGGCAGCCGCTCAAGCTGCTGACCGAATACGGCTATCAGGGCAAAGTCTACCCGGTCAATCCCAAGTACCCGGAAATCAAGGGGCTCAAGTGTTATCCCGATCTCGCGTCGGTGCCCAAGCCCTGCGACGTTGCGCTCGTTGCACTGTCGGCGCAACACGTCATCGGCGTGATCGAGCAATGCGGCGCCGCCGGGATTCCGTTCGCGATCGTGCTCTCCGCCGGCTTCAGTGAAATCGGCGCCGGCGGCGCGGCGCTGCAGGACAAACTCGCCGCCGTTGCGCGCGCGAGCGGCGTTCGCATCATCGGGCCCAACTGCCTCGGCGCGCTCAACCTCAAGGACAACGTGCGCAACGGTTTCGGCGGCACGCTGCAGTTGCGCACGCTCATTCCCGGACCGTTCGCCATGGTCACGCAATCCGGGGGATTCGGCTTTGGCATCGTCGCCATCGCGGCTTATTATGGCATCGGCTTCAACTACGCGATTTCGACCGGCAACGAAGCCGACATCTCGATGCTCGACCTCACCGAGCACTTCCTCGAAAGCCGCGAAGTCGAAGGTGTGGTCATGTTCATGGAAGGCGTGACCGATGGCCGGCGGCTGATCGCAATCGGCGAGCGTGCGCTCGAACTCGGCAAACCCATCCCCGTCTGGAAAGTCGGCAATACGGAGATCGGGCGGCAGGCCGCGGCGTCGCACACCGCGCGCATGACTACGGGCTACGAACTGTTTCAGGCCGCGTTCCGGCGCGGCGGCTTCGTCGAGGTGCGCGACAGCGACGATCTGCTCGATGCGCTCAAGGTATTCCGCGCGCGCCGCCTGCCGCGCGGCAACCGCGTCGGCGTGATTACGCTATCCGGCGGCGCCGGCGTGCTGCTCGCGGACCGCTGCGTCGAGTTCGGCCTGCAACTGCCGCCGCTGTCCGCGGCGACCGCCAGCATGCTGCGCGAAATCGTCGTCGCCTTTGCGTCAGTCGCCAATCCGGTCGACGCGACCGCCAACGGCTACAACGACAACTTTGCCACCTACAACCGCGTCATCGCGACCGTGCTCGCCGATCCCGGCATCGACCAGGTGATTGCACGTTCTCCGCGCGGCTCCGCAGCGACAGTGTGGTCGCGCAGCTTCATCGAAGTCGCGCGCGCCAGCGACAAACCCATCCTGATGAACTGGCCGACTTCGCCCGACGACAACGCCGAAGTCATGCAGTATCTCGAACAAAACGGCGTGCCGTGCATACTCGCACCGGGCCGCACCGTGCGTGCGCTCGCCGCGCTCAATGAATTCGCGCAGAAAAAGCGCGCGTTCGAAAAGCAGCCGCGGCACGTGGCGCAGCGGCTCACTGCGAAGCAAACGCTCGAACTGCCGCAGGCAGCGGGAACGCTCGGCGAGCACCGTTCGAAGCGGATACTCGCGCAATACGGCATTCCCGCGGTACGCGAAGCGCTGCTGTCCGCGGCAACGGTCAACGGCCTCGAGCACGCACCGCTGCCGTTTCCGCTTGCAGTCAAGATTGAGTCACCGGACCTGCCGCACAAGACCGAGGCCGGGGCCGTCAGGTTGGGCGTACGCGATCTTGCAGCCATGAAAGCAGCCGCAGAGGACATGCTGGCGTCCGTGCAAAGTTACAAGCCCGGGGCGCGCATCGACGGCATCCTCGTCCAGGAAATGGCGGCGGGCCTCGAAGTGATCGTCGGCGCGGTTAACGATCCGGTCTTCGGCCCGGTCGTGGCATTCGGGCTCGGCGGCGTCCATACGGAATTGCTGCAAGACCTCACGCACGGCTTTGCGCCGTTCGATACCGCTGCCGCGAAGGAAATGATCTTCCAGATCAAAGGCAGCGCGTTATTGGCAGGTTTCCGCGGCCAGCCGGCGCTCGACATCGACGCGCTCGCCGACACGCTGTCGCGCGTGTCGCTGCTAATTGCGGATCACGCCGGCCGCATCGCCGAAATCGACATCAACCCGCTGTTCGTGCGCGCCGCGGGACTAGGCGTCGTCGCCGCCGATGCGCTGATCGTGTTGAAATAGCGGTCGTGCCGCGAGCCACCACCGCCAAAACCAAGCACGCATAAAAAGGAGCCACCATGTTCAGATCGAGATTGCTTGCCATCGCTCTTGTCTTCTCCGCGGGTGCGGCGCTGGCACAGAGCTATCCAAACAAGGCCGTACGCGTGATCGTGCCGTTTCCGGCCGGCGGCAGCACCGACATCATCGGCCGCACCGTGGCGCAGAAGCTGTCGGAACTGTGGGGCCAGCCGGTGGTGGTGGACAACCGCGCGGGCGGCAGCACCGTGATCGGCACCGATATCGTCGCCAAGGCGCCTCCCGACGGCTACACGCTGCTCGTGACGCCCGCACCGTTCACGATCAACCCGAGCCTGCTCGCGAAGCTGCCGTACGACCCGCTTGCCGATTTCGCACCGATCACGCTGATCAATACCACGCCGCTGGTGGTGGTGGTCAATCCGGGCGTGCCGGCCAGATCGGTGAAAGATCTGATTGCGCTGGCGAAGGCACGGCCCGGTCAGCTCAATTTCGGCTCGTCGGGCACCGGCGGCTCGAACCACCTTGCGGGCGAACTATTCAACGCAATGGCCGGCGTAAAGATAGTGCACATTCCCTACAAAGGCAACGCACCGGCACTCATCGATCTCGCCGGCGGACACGTCGATCTCATTTTCAACGGCCTGACCTCGGCGTTGCCATTGATCAAGAGCGGCAAGCTGCGCGCGCTGGCAGTGACCAGCCTGCAACGCTCGGCCGCGCTGCCCGATGCGCCGACGCTGGACGAAGTCGCACTCAAGGGATTCGTCGCGGTGGCATGGAACGGGTTCGGCGCGCCGGCCAATACGCCGCGCGACGTAATCGCAAAAATCAACACCGACGTGGTCAGAATCGTGAGTTCGCCGGAATTGAAGGAACGCCTGAAGGCGGAAGGCTCCGACCCGGTCGGCAGCACGACCGGGCAATATGCGGCGTTCCTGCGCGATGAAATCGCAAAATGGGCCAGGGTAATCAAGTTCGCCAGGGTCAAAGCTGAATAGGAGTCCACATCGATGAATGTAATCGTCACCAGGGAAAATGGCGTCGCGAACGTGACGCTCAACCGCCCCGACAAGCTGAACGCGTTGTCCGGTGAGATGTACCACGAGCTTGCCGACACGTTTACCGCGCTCGGAGCCGACGACGCGGTGCGCAGCGCGATCGTGATCGGCGCGGGGCGCGCTTTTTGCGCCGGCGGCGACGTCAGCAGCATGGGCGGGATGGGCGCGAGCGATATCGCGGCCGGCCGCAAGCGCACGCAGAGCCATCAGCGCATGATCAAGAGCCTCCACAACCTCGAGAAGCCCGTGATCGCGGCGGTGCGCGGGCCTGCCGCCGGAATCGGCGCCAGCATTGCGCTCGCGTGCGATCTGATCGTCGCCTCGGAAACCGGTTACCTGATGATGGCCTTCAAGAAAATCGGCCTTCCGCCCGACGGCGGAGCAGTATTCCTGCTCGCGCAGCACCTCGGCATCGCGCGGCTTCCTGCCGCGGAAGCGAAGGAGATGGGCATCGTCATGAAAGTGGTGCCCGACGGCGAGCTCGAGACCGAGGCGCAAGCGCTGGCGCTCGAGCTGGCGCAATCGGCGACCTACGCGCTGATGCTGTCCAAGAAAATGTTCCAGTCGATGTACGTGCCGACGCTCGAAATGCTGCTCGAGATGGAAATCCTCGCGATCGGCGGTGCGCGGCTCACCCACGATCACGCGGAAGGCATCAAGGCGTTTCTCGAAAAGCGCCCGCCCGAGTTTCTGGGGCATTAGAGACAAGATCGTAAAAGCATCAACGCAAAGGTGAGAAAATGCGTTACGCTCGTTTTTGAAAAGGAAACGCAATTATGCAAAGCCTCAAAGCACAATCCCCGCTCGGGGTTTTCATCGAGCATTGCAGGAAAGGCGAACTCGCCTACCAGGTTTGCACCGACGACAACACGCCGCTGTTCTTCCCGCGCGTCGTCGTGCCCAAAACCGGCAGCACGAACCTCGAGTGGCGCGTTTCCAAGGGCCTCGGCACGGTGCATTCGACCACCGTGGTACATGCCGCCAAGGACAAGCCGCCGCACAATGTCGCGCTGATCGACGTCGACGAAGGCTTCCGCCTGATGAGCCGCGTTGAGGACATCGACCCGATGCAGGTCAAGATCGGCATGCGCGTCAAGGTCCGGTTCAACCCGGGGGACGATAAGCAGCCGCCCTTCCCGGTATTCGTCCCGGTTGGAGGTGCGAAATGAGCGGCCTCAAACGCGGTAGTGTTGCAGTCGTCGGCGCCGCCGAGTCCGATCTCGGCCAGGTCGCGCCGCATACCAGCCCGGTCGACATGATGGCGCAGGCCACGCTGCGCGCGCTCGACGATTGCGGACTCAAGCTCTCCGACATCGACGGAATTTTCAGCGCGACTTCCCAGGTTCGCCTGTCGCCCATGGCGTTGGCCGAGTATTTGCGGATGAAGCCCAGGTACTTCGATGGCACCATCATCGGGGGCTCGTCGTTCATGTCGCACGTGGCGCATGCGCAGGGTGCGATCCAGGCCGGATTGTGCGAAGTCGCGCTGATCACTTACGGCAGCACGCAGCGCTCGGTGAGCCGCGCCGCCGCAAGCCCGCGCGAATACAACTATTACGAAACGCCCTACAAGCCGGTGCTGCCCGCCTCGGCGTATGCGCTGGCCGCAGCACGCCACATGCACGAGTTTGGCACCACCCGCGAGCAACTTGCCGAAGTCGCGGTCGCCGCGCGCAAATGGGCGCTGATGAACCCCGTCGCATGGGAAAAAGAACCGCTCACGATCGAGCAGGTATTGAAGTCGCGCATGGTCAGCTATCCGCTGACGGTGCGCGACTGCTGCCTCGTCACCGACGGCGGTGGTGCGATCATCCTGACTTCGGCGGCGCGTGCCAAAACCCTCAGGAAAAAACCGGTTTACGTGCTCGGTGTGGGCGAAGCGATCGGGCATTTCACCATTTCCAACATGCCCAACCTGACGGTGACCGCAGCCGCTGAATCCGGCCCCAAGGCGTTCGGGATGGCCGGCATCAAGCCGCCGGACGTCGACATGCTGTCGCTCTACGATGCGTTTACCATCACGCCCATCCTCTTCCTTGAAGACCTGGGTTTCTGCCCCAAAGGCGAAGGCGGGCGCTTTGTTTCCGGCGGCGCGATCGCCCCCGGCGGCAAGCTCGCGGTGAACACGAGCGGCGGCGGGCTTTCGTACTGTCACCCCGGAATGTACGGACTTCTGGTAATGATAGAAGCGATACGCCAGGTGCGCGGCGAATGCGGCCAACGCCAGGTCAAGGGTTGCGAGATATCTTTAGCGCACGGCAATGGCGGCGTGCTGTCGAGTCAGTGCACCGTGCTGTTCGGCGGGCCGTCGACGGTGTAGATTGCCGGATGGTGCGCAAGCGCACCCTACTACTTGTAAAGAATTGCGCGCTCAACCGACTGATGGCCTGCTCGCGGGAATTCGCGGGCGGGCCAACGGTCTGAATATCAGGAGGTAACGTCATGGAACGACGCGTTTTTCTGAAAGGTCTGTCACTCACATCCCTCTTTTTCGGGCTGCCGGCGCGCGCGTGGGCGGCCCAGCCCGCTACCATGAAAGAAATCGAGGAATTGCAGAAAAACTGGAAGACGCTGCTCGCCGACAAGGCCGATATCGCGACTTCCGCCGCCCCCCTCAAGCGCACCAATGCGGAATGGAAAAAGCTGCTGTCGCCCGCGGCTTACGACGTGCTGCGCGAGGAAGGCACCGAGCGCCCTGGCACCAGTGCACTCAATAACGAAAAACGCGCCGGCGTGTTCGTGTGCGCAGGCTGCAGCCTGCCGCTGTTCACCTCAGCGATGAAATACGAGAGCGGTACTGGATGGCCGAGCTTTTTCACTACCATACCCGGCGCGTTCGGCAACAAGAAAGACTACAAACTCATTTTTCCGCGGTCCGAATACCACTGCGCGCGCTGCGGCGGCCATCACGGTCACGTCTTCGACGACGGCCCGCCGCCGACCGGCAAGCGCTGGTGCAACAACGGCGTGGCGCTGCGGTTCATTCCCAGGACCGGCAAGGCTTGACAATCGTCTCCCGTAGGATGGGTTGAGGCCGGTCAGGCCGATACCCATCACATTCGATCAGTCGATGGGTATCGCTGCGCGCAACCCATCCTACGGTACTGATATGCTTGAGGCTTATGCACGGCCCGACATTCAGACTCGCCAGACCCCCCGACGCCGACGCGATCGCGTTGATGTCGCGCGAGCTGATCGAAGCCGGCCTCGGCGGCTGGTCGTGGGACCCGCAGCGCGTGGCGCGCGCGATCCGGGCGCGCGACACGGTGGTGCTGGTGGCGGCGGCTCAAAATTCACTGACCGGCTTTGCCATCATGAATTTCGGCGATGCCAGCGCGCATTTGAGCCTGCTGGCAGTCCGGCCCTCGCACCAGCGCCGCGGCGTCGGCGCCCGGATGATGGCGTGGCTGGAGGAGTCAGCGCTGGTCGCGGGTATCGCAACGATCAACCTCGAGCTGCGCGCCGGCAATTCGGCGGCACGTGACTTCTACCGCGCGCTCGGCTTCAGGGAAACGGCCTATATTCCCGGCTACTATCAGGGCGTGGAGACCGCGCTCAGGATGTCGCGCGACATCCGCCGCTGGATTTCCGATCGTATCAGCTGATTCGCTATTGCCCTGAACGTCAGGCGATCACGTAACCGCCGTCGATGACGAGGTTGCTGCCGTGAATGTAAGTCGCCTCGGTCGATGCCAGAAACAATACGGCCTGCGCAACCTCCTCCGGCTTGCCCCAGCGGCCAAGCGGAACCTGCAACTGGCGTGACTCCCGGTAACCCGGCTCGCGCTCCATCCGTGCATGCGTGAATTCGGTTTCGATCGGACCAGGACTCACCGCATTGACCATGATGTGGTCTGGCGCAAGTTCGAGCGCCATTGCCTTGGTGAGATAAATCAACGCCGCCTTGACCAGCCCATAAAGCGCCGAAGTCTGCGACGCGACGATGCCGAGCTGACTCGCGATATGGATGATGCGCCCGCCGCCGCTCGCACGCATCGACGCGGCCACCGCCTGGCTCGCGAGAAACGGCGCGCGCAGGTTGACCGCGATCAGCCGGTCGAATTCGGCGGCCGAGAATTCGCCGAACGGGTGGCGGATGCGGATGCCGGCATTGTTGACCAGGATATCGATGCGGCCGAAGCACGCGAGCGCCGCATCGACCATGCGTCCAACGTCTTCGACGCCGGACAAATCGAAGAGGCCGAATTCGGCGCGCGCGAACGCGTTCCGCGCCCGGCATTCGGCGGCGACGGCCGACAGCTCCTCGCGCGTACCATCGGCAGCGAGATAAACCGCGGCGCCCGCCTCGGAAAGCGCGCGCGCCGTGGCGCGGCCGATGCCGCGCGAGGCGCCGGTCACCAGCGCCACTTTGCCCGTCAGCGTAGCCATGATAGTACCCAGTCCCCCAGTGTCCTGTTGCTATGAATAAAGTTGCTCCGCGTGCCCTGCGCCTATCCCCGCGGCAAGCCACGGGGAATTGCAATTGATGCGGGGATTTCAGGCGACCGTTTTCGATCGGGTGATTATCACTCATTGCGGTGGCTTGCGCATGCTAACGCCAATCTGTCATCATCCCATGCCGATGATTGAGGCTCCGGCAGATTTAGGCGATGAGTCCCCTTGTCGTTCGAAATTCAACAGACGCCGATGTGCCAGCGGTGCACCGTATCTATGCGTACC
>JACPTJ010000182.1 GCA_016192835.1 Betaproteobacteria bacterium | reverse complement strand
GCGGCAGCCGCCCCGCCCGGATCGCGCGGGCCGGCGATTGCGCGCGCAACATGCGTCAGGGTAATCTATCGCGACGTGGCCAAGGCGATGGCCTGGTAACGATTCATCGGGGAGAGCATGGAACTCAATCTCAAAGGGCGCACGGCATTGGTTACCGGCGCATCGCGCGGCATCGGATTCGGTGTGGCGCAGCTACTCGCGGCCGAAGGTTGCAACCTGCATCTCGCATCGCGCAGCGCCCACGACCTCGAGGCTGCGCGCAGGACGATTACGGAAGACCACCGCGTTGAGGTCAAGACGCACGCACTCGACCTGTCCCGGCCGGCGAACATCCTCAGGCTTGTTGCGGCGAGCGGCCCGGTCGATATTCTGATCAACAACGCCGGCGCAATTCCGCACGCCCCGATCACGGCGTTCGATGACAAAACCTGGCGCGCGGGCTGGGACCTGAAGGTGTTCGGCTTCATCAACCTGACGCGCGAGGTTTACCGCGAGATGTGCGCCAGCGGGCGCGGCGTGATCATCAATATTGCGGGCACCGCCGGCGAACGCCCGGTGGCGCACTACATTGCCGGCAGCATGGGCAACGCCGCGCTGATGGCGATGTCTCGCGCGCTCGGCGCCGAGAGCGTCGGCTACGGGGTCCGTGTGGTGGCGGTCAATCCGGGCGGAATCGAAACCGATCGCCAGATCGCATCGTGGCGGGCGCGCGCGAAGCAGCAACTCGGCGATGAAAACCGTTGGCGCGAACTGGCAAACCGGCGGCCGATAAAACGGCTCGGGACGGTCGACGAGGTGGCCGCCATGATCGTGTTCCTGTGTTCCGATCGTTCAGGCTATACCAGCGGCACGGTCATCACCGTCGACGGCGGCGCCAGCGCGCACAGCTGAAGCTGCTGCGCCGCGTCGGGTCGCAATCAATCGACGCTTGCGCCGGAACTCTTGACCAGCCGGGCCCATTTCACGATTTCCGTCCTGAGGTAGGCGCCGAACTGCTCCGGCGTGCTGGTAAATATCTCGAAGCCCTGGCTGTAGAGGCGGTCCTTCACTTCCGGCATCTGCAGGATCTTCACCATTTCGCCATTGAGCTTGTTGACGATCTCCTTAGGAGTGCCCGCGGGAGCGAGCACGCCCTGCCAGTTCTCAACCTCGTAGCCCGGCAGGCCGGATTCCGCGATGGTGGGCACATCAGGGGCAAAGATTGAACGCTTGGCGCTGGTGACGCCCAACGCATTCAACCTTCCCGATTTGACGTGCGGCATCATTGCGGGCAATGCAAGGATGCCCAGCGGAACCTGGCCGCCCAGAACGTCGATGACAGCCGGGGCGGCGCCTTTGTACGGAACGTGAACGATCTTGGTCCCAGCCATGGTATTGAGCAGTTCGCCAGCGAGGTGGGGCGGCGTGCCGCTGCCCGGGGAGGCAAAGCTGAGCTGGCTCTGGCTGGACCTGGCCCGAGCGATCAGTTCCCCGAGCGACTTGATCGTGGTGGCGGGGTGCGCCACCAGCATGAGCGTCGACGAGGCGACCAGCGTCACGGGCGCGAAATCGTTCACGGGGTTGTACGGCAGCTTGCGGTACAAGCTCGTGTTGATCGCGATCGGGCCGACGTAGCCCATCAGCAGCGTGTATCCATCCGGGGCCGCTTTGGCCACCATGTCCGAACCAATGTTGCCGCCCGCTCCCGGCCGGTTGTCAATGACCACCTGCTGGCCCCAGCTCTCGGTGAGTTTCGGCCCGATCGCGCGGGCGAGCACATCCGAGGGACCGCCCGGCGGGAAAGGCACGATCCAGCGGATCGCCCGTGCGGGATAGGTGTTTTGCGCAACAGCGTCGCCGGCGGCGGCAGCAAGCACTGCGGCAAGACAACACAGCCACGCACGAAGCAATGTGACGCCCACGAGATGCTCCTGTCGTTGCGACCCTGCGAAAATATAACATGAACGGCGCGCGCCGCGCCGCAGCGTTGGAATATAATCGGCATTGACCGCGCTCGCGGGACTCGCCCCCAACCCTTGGATTCCCGACTGGAGGTCTGCAATGATCAGAACGCTCGTTTGGGCGCTAGCGATCTTTTCGCTGCTGCCCGCGCTGCAAGCGCAGGCCCAGCCGGATTGGCCCAACAAGCCACTGCGCATCATCGTGGCCTTTGCGGCCGGGTCGTTCACCGACGTGGCCGCGCGCTTGATCGGGCGCGAACTCACGGAGCAACTCGGGCAGCAGGTCATCGTGGAGAATCGTCTCGGCGCAGGCGGAACGCTTGGTACCAACGTCGCGGCAAAAGCGACCCCTGACGGCTACACGCTGCTTTTGTTCGATAATGGGTTTACGATTTGGCCGGGGCTTTATGCCAAGCTGCCCTTCGATCCGGTGAAGGACTTTGCCCAGGTGAGTCTCGTCGCCGAGTCGCCGTCGATGCTGATGGCGCGTCTGGGACTTCCCGCCAAAACGGTGCGGGAACTCGTGGACCTCGCCCGTGCCAAGCCCGGGGAGCTCACGTTCGGCACCGCCGGCCAGGGGTCTACGGCCCATCTCGCTTCGGAATTGTTTCTTGGCATCGCCGGAGTCAGGATGCTTCATGTCCCGTTCAAGGGCGTGGCGCTGTCGATCGCCGATGTCGTGGCAGAGCGGATCGATATTGCGATCGCGGGCCTTGCAAGCGGCATGGCGCAGGTCCGTGGCGGCCGGATTCGCGGGCTCGCTGTCTCGGGAAAGGAACGCAGTTCCGTGCTCCCTGACGTGCCGACGTTTGCGGAGGCGGGCTTCCCCGACTACAGGATGATTCATTTCTGGGGACTTGCCGTTCCCGCCGCGACTCCACCCCGGCTCGTCGCCCGGTTGAATCTGGAAGTGGCCCGGGCGCTGGAAAAGCCGAGGCTGAAGGAACTTTTCTTGAGTCAGGGCGCGCGCGCCATGCCGAGCTCCCCTGCCGAACTTTCCCGCCGCATCGGCGAGGAAATGAAGATGTGGAGAGACGTGATCGTCAGAAACGCTGTAAAGGTGGAATGAGGAGCGATGATCAAATGATGGAACGCCACATCGATATTGCAACCCCGAGCGGGGTCATGGAAACGTTCGTGGTGCATCCCAGCGAAGGCGGGCCGCATCCGGCCGTGATCCTCTACATGGACGTCTGGGGCATACGCGAGGAACTCCTCGACATCGCGCGCCGGATCGCGACGGTCGGCTATTACTGCGTGGTGCCGGATTTCTACTACCGGCAGGGCAGGGTCCGCAATGAATTCCGCAACGAAAAAAACCAGATGATCTCGCTCGATCGGCTGGACGAGCAGAGAAAGCAGCTCGTCCTCGCTCCGTTGGCCAAGCTCACCGACGCGATGGTCATCGAGGACACCGATTGCGTGCTCCGTTTCATCGACCGTGGGGAGCCGGTGCGGCCCGGCCCGGTTGGAGTGGTCGGTTACTGCATGGGCGGACGGCACGTCTTCCGCGTCATGGGACATTTTCCGCAGCGTATCAGGGCCTCCGCCTGCCTGCACGGCTCATTGATCGTCACCGATGACGGCGATTCGCCGCATTTGTCGGCAATGAAGGGCGCGGGCGAGCTCTATTGCGGGCTCGCGGAAAAAGACCGGCACGCTCAGATGCCGACGATCAAGGCGCTGAACGAAACCTCGTGGAACTTGCAGTACCGCTACGAGCTGCACAAGGGCGCGCACCATGGCTATGCCCTTCCCGACCGTGATGTCTTCGACAAGCACGCGTTCAACCGCGATTGGGAGCTGATCTTCGCGATGTTTCGCCGCCAGATTCCGCTGTTACTGTCCTCATCGTGAAGGACATCGGCCACCTCGGGGCGATGCAGGGTTCGAACAATCCCCGCGAGAGTGAAATTTTCACCAAACATTCGTGCGAGTGACTACTCGCGAAAACACTTTAATCGAGGTACATGATGCTCTACGAACTGCGTCGCTACGATGTGGCCGCCGGGAAACTGCCGGCGCTGGTTGACCGCTTTGGCAGCTTCACCGTCCACAAGTGGAAGGACTATGGCTTCCGCCTGATCGGCTTCTGGACGCCCTTGTTGGGCGAGAAGAGCAACCAGGTGGTGTACCTATGGGGCTGGGAGAGCTACGAGGAGCGCACCGGGAAGAACGCCGCGTGGCGGGCCGACCCCGAGCGCATCAAGAAGTGGGCGGAGACCGAGAGGGACGGCCCGCTCGTGAACCGTGTGTACAACCAGCTCATGGAACCGACCTCGTACTCGCAGCTCGACAAAGGGGAGGCCTACGGGCCGGACGCCTCCACCCGCGATCCGTACCTATTCGAACTGCGCGAGTACCAGGCGATGCCGCAGAAGATCACCAACGTCACCGACCGGTTCGGCGGCTTCACCTGCCACGCGTTCAAGAAGCACGGTTTTCGACAGGTGGGCTACTGGTTGAACCGCCTGGGCGGGAACGATCACCAGCTCATTTACATGCTGGCGTGGGAGAGCCTGAACGAGCGCGTGACCAAGTTCGACACGTTCGCCAAGGACTCCGAACGCGCCCGCGTATTCGCCGAGAGCGAGAAGCACGGCCCCATCGTGCAGCAGGTGACCACCACGATCCTGCGTCCCACCGCCTTCTCCCCGATGAAGTAATCGCGCCGGCCAAGTCGTGCTGCAACTCAAGAGCGCTTACGCGCGCTGCGTGGTAAAATACCGACCGTTCGGACCAATCGTCGCCGAGACAACGCATCATGACTGCAACGGCAAAGGTAGCTCGTCCATCGGGTAGAAGCACCACGCCACGGAGCAAGCCGCGCATCGTGCGCAGCACCGTCGAACGATTCGCGCCAAGCCTGGCGGAGCTTCGTCAGCAGTGCAGGCTCGCCAACCGCGCCGATCGTAACGACGACTGGACACGCTACATCTACTGGCCCGATGAATGACACTGGCGGAAGCCCTCCGACGTGATGATCGACAAAGTCCTCACGGTGCCAAAAAGCACGCTCGGCACTCGAGCGTTCGGCAAGCTCAGTGCAGCACGGATGGCAGACGTCGAGCGCCTCGCGCACGATCGTCGACTGAGTCACGTTCCGCCGCCGGACTTCGGCGGCGAGCGCGTTGCCCAGAGGGGTGGGCAGTTTGACTGAGATTCCTTTCATGATAACGGTGGTATTACGTTCTGAAACATATTGCAATACGGGGCAATAGCTTCATTACGCGCGTGGTTGTCGGCGGTCGAGCAGGCGCTTGATCTTGGAGGTCTGCGAGGTGCCCGTGTAGGGGTCGAGCGCGCCCTTAGCGGCCGGAGTGACGGTCACGCGCACGCCGAGCACTTCCTTCATGCGCCGCTCGAGATCGGTCTTGACCGCCGCGCGATCCGCCGCCGGATCGGTCACTTCCACCAGCACCGTCATCTCGTCGGTTCCTGCCTTGCCCACGCGGTCGACGAAACAGAAAAATTCTCCGTTGGTGCGGCGGTCGCCAGCCACCACCGCGCCGATCGCTTCGGGAAAAACATTTATCCCGCGCAGCTTCACCATGTTGTCGTTGCGCCCGAAGATGCGCGCGAGCCGGCGCAGCGTGCCGCCGCACGCGCAGGTCCCGGGAACGTAGGCCGAGATATCGTTCACATTAAAGCGAATCTGCGGGGCGCCGTACTTGTAGAGCGTCGTGATGTACACGGTGCCCTGCTCGCCCTCGGCAAGTATGCGGCCGGAATCCGGGTCGGCGATTTCGAGGATATAAGCGTCCTCCTGCACGTGCATGCCCGACTGCTGCTCGCATTCGGCCGCCATCATGCCGCTCTCATGCGTGCCGTATGCATCGAAACACGGCGCGCCCCACAGCTCCTCGATTCCGCGCCGATCTTCCATGCCCAGATGCGTGCCGATCAACCGGATGCCGAGGCTCTTTGGATCGATTCCCATCTCGTTTCTCGCGACGAGCGCCATGTGCCGCAGATACGACGGGAACCCGAGGATGACGTTGATGCCCCAGGCCTGCGCGATTTCGATCTGGCGGCGCGTCGGCGTGGTCGCGCCGCCGCCGGTCATGACCGGCACCGCGCCGGAATAACGCCACAACGCTTCGCGCGGCGCTGCCGCGCCGTTGGAAAGACCCAGCGCGTAAGTCACCAGCACCATGTCGCCGGGCCGAACTCCGTGCAATGCGAAGCGGCGTCCGCCCATGATCGCCATCGTTTCGCGGTCCCGCGGCGCATAGAGCATCGGGCGCGGCAGCCCGGTCGTGCCGCCGCTCGTTTGCAGCACGAGCGGCATGCGCTTGCCGTCCGCCGGAGAAATTCCCATGAAATCGCCGAATGGCGGGTTGCGCTCGATGCTGGCGCGGATGTCGTGGACGTCGTACGGCGGGATCTTCTGCAGATCATCGAGCCCGCGGATGTCGCCGGGTTGCATACCCGCGTTGCGCCAATGACGCTGGAAGAACGGGATCTCCCAGCCGCGCCGCATGGTCTCCAGAAAGCGCCGTTCCTGCAATGCGCGCAGTTCATCGCGCGAGGCGCGGAAGGTGGTGCGGAAATAGTCCGGCGGCGGCGGAAACTCGCGCGCCAGCGCTTCGAAATCGAGTGCGCGAGAGTACCAGGGGATAGCTTCGGCGTGCATACCGGATTTCACAGCAGGCTTGCGCGGCGCCCGCCGTCGACATGAAACGTCGAGCCGGTGATATAGGCGGCGTGCGGCGAGGCAAGGAACGCAACGAGGCCCGCGATTTCGTCCGGGGTGCCCACCCGGCTCATTGGAATCTCCCGCACGATTTCCGCCAGCATTTTCGCGTCGGGTTCGGCGGGCTTGCCGTCCGCGCCAAACACCGCGCCGAGCCGGCCGGTTGCGATGCGTCCCGGACAAATGGTGTTCACGGTAATGCGTTCTGCGGCGAGTTCCAGCGACAGCGTCTTCGCATACCCGATGACACCCGCCCAAGTGGCGACGGAAAGCCCGAAGCGCGGCAGCGGCTGCAGCGTGGAAAGCGAGGTGATGTTGACGATGCGCCCGCCGCCGGCCGCGCGCAGATGGGGAACCGCGAGCCGTGTCAACCGCACGACACTCATGAGGTTCTGCTGCACCGCTTTATCCCACGCCGCATCGTCGAAGTCGAGCAGCGCGCCGAGCGGCGGCGCGCCGTCGTTATTCACAAGCACGTCGATGCGGCCGAATTCCGCGAGCGTCGATTCAACGATGCGCGTGCAGTCCGCGGCGCGCCGGATATCCGCAGGAACTGCCAATGCGTTGCCGCCGGTTTCGCTGGCGACGCGCTTCACAGCATCGCGCAACAGCTCTTCGCGGCGCGCAACCATCGCAACGCGTGCGCCTTCACCCGCGAGTACTCGCGCTATCGCGTAGCCGATGCCCCGGCTCGCGCCACCGACAATCGCGACTTTGTCCTTGAGCGCAAGATCCATGCTAGCTGCGAGCGCCGGACGCGTCGGCAAAAAGCGCCTCGGCGTTCCGGAAGAACACGTGTTCCAGCGTTTCTTCATCGTAGCCGAGCGCGCGCCAATCCTCGATCAGCCGCTCGTAACGAAACAACGGGTAATCCGCCCCGAACATGACGCGCTTCTTGAACCGGCGCGAAATCTCGCGCTTCAGTGTATCGGTCAGGTATTTCGGCGACCAGCCGTGCATCTCGGCCCAGACGTTGGGCTTGTGCAGCATGACCGCGATCATCTCCTCCTGCCACGGCCACGCCGGCCGGCCGGCGATGATCTTCATGTCGGGATAATCGATCGCGAGCTCGTCGACGTAGCGCGGATGACAGAGCTCGAGCTTCACGCCTTTCCCGCCTGGAATGCCGGCGCCCGCCCCGGTGTAGCCCACCAACACGAGCACCGGGCGCCCTGCGGCGACCGCCACCTCGTAGAACGGACGGTAGACCGGATCGCTTGCCGGAAAGCCCATGCCGGCCGCGGAAATGCAAAGACCGACGAAGCCGGCACTTGCCTTGATGCAGCGCGCGAATTCGGCGGCGCCGTCGTCTCCGGTGCGGGGATCGATCTGCAGCCAGTTGCCATGGATCACATCCGGAAACCGGCGCTGCGTCGCCAGCGCGTAATCGTGGTACTCCCGCACTTTTTCCAGCGGCATGCTCTTGGTGAAACCGAAATCGAGAATCACGCGCGCCGCGTGCTGCCGGAAGTACGCGGCCATCTCCTCCTCGGTGTCGTAACGCGGCGCCGAGCGCCACGTCTTGATCTGCTGCGCGAGTTCCTCTTCCGTCTGCAGCACGTAGCCGCGCTTGGTTCCCCAGTGCGAATGCAGGTCGAAGAGCCGCACGGTCAATTGCCACTCATGCCGGTTGTTTTGATGATCTGCCGCCAGCGCTTGATTTCGGAGCGTATGAAAGCATCAGCCTGCTCGGGAGTGCCGCCGGCGAACTCGACACCCTGGGCGGACATGCGTTTGCGGATCTCCGCATCGCCCATCGCCTTGTTGAGCTCGGCGTTCAGCTTCTGGACCACGTCGCGCGGCGTGGCGGCCGGCGCCACCACGATATACCACGCGCTGATATCGAAGTTGCGCAATCCCGCTTCGATCATGGTCGGCAATTCCGGCGCCAGCGGTGAGCGCTTGACGCTCGTCACGGCAAGCGCCTTCAGTTTCCCGGCTTTCACGTGCGGCAGCGCGGTGGTGATCGTATCGAACATAATGCTCACCTGGCCGCCCAGCACGTCGTTGAGCGCCGGGGCATTGCCTTTATACGGGATGTGGACAAGGTCGACGCCCGCAAGGTACTTGAGCAGTTCGCCGGACAGGTGCGCCCCGGCGCCGGCCCCGCCGGACGCATACTGCACTTCCCCCGGCCGCGCTCTTGCGAGCGCGATAATTTCCTTGACCGAGTTCGCGCGAAACGATGGGTGCGTGACCAGTATCAGCGGAATGTAGCCGACGAACACGATTGCCGCAAAATCCTTTTCAACATCGTAAGGCAGCTTGGGAGTGAAAATCGGGTTCGTCGCATGCGCCGAATATCCCATCATGATCGTGTAACCGTCCGGCGGGGCCTTGGCCACGAAATCGGTGCCGATCGCCGCGCTTGCGCCCGGCTTGTTGTCGGGGATCACGGCGACACCCATGCTTTCCGCGATTTTCTGGCCGAGCACGCGGGTAAGAAAATCGACTCCTCCGCCCGCCGGCACCGGCACGACGAACCGTATCGGCTTGCTCGGATACGCCTGGGATAGCGCCTGCGTTGATGGCAGCGCAAACGTCAGCACGATCGTCAGGCTGAAGCAGAGATGCGATGCTTTTTTCATGGCGGGCCTCGAGCGGGATTATCGGTTGGTTACCAGGCAATTTATTCCAACGGCCAAAGCGAGGCAAGCGCTTTCCCGCACCCGGGCTCACTCCGGGGCTTTTTTTGCGCCGCAGCTCATGCCTTGCCGCCGGTTGCTTTACCTTTCTCCGCCATCACGGTCTTGAGCTTGCGCATGGCGAATAATGCCTTGGGCATGCCGAGGTAAACCGTGCACTGCAGAATCACTTCTTTCATCTCATCGTAGCTGATGCCGAGATGGTGCGCGTTTCGCATGTGCACGCTGATGCCGTCGGCCTTGGCCGCAATCAACGCGGCGAGCGTGACCAGCTCCCGGTCGCGCAGGCTCAGCCCCGGGCGCGCCCAGATTTCGCCGAAAAGGACATCGGTGGTGAAAGCCCACAAGTCCTCGTCGAGCTCCTTGACGCCGGGGTTCTCGCCCCATCCCATTTGTTTGTAAACCTCCAGCCCCCGCTTTCTGCGGTCCTTGGCGTCTGGCATCGCTCACTCCTTTGCCTTTCGTTGGAAAAAATTTGCGTCTACCGTCGCGCCGGCCCGCCTCATTCCAGAACAATTCGCGCCTTCTCGACCACGTCGCGCCAGCGTGCGGTGTCTTTTTTCACGAAGCCTGCAAATTCCTCCGGAGCGCTTCCCACCCCGGCCGCGCCCAGATCGCGCAGCCTTTGAGCGACGTCGCGCGTCGCTACGCCACGGCGTGCTTCGCTCGAGATTTTCTGCACGATATCGCGCGCCGTGCCGGCGGGCGCAAACAAACCCACCCAGGAATTAGCCTCGAAGCCCGGCAGTGTCTCTGCAATCGCGGGCACGTCCGGGGCTACCGGTGAGCGTTCCCGCCCCGCGACACCGAGCGCGCGCAACCGGCCCGTCTGGACGTGCGGCCACACGGTCGTCATATTGTCAAAGATGCAGTGGATCTGTCCCGCAAGCAGATCGTTGAGTGCAGGAGCGCTGCCTTTGTAGGGGATGTGGGTCATCGCAGTGCCGCTCATCAGCTTGAACAGCTCTCCCGCGAGATGAATCGAGCTGCCCGGCCCCGAGCTCGCGAAGTTGTATTTGCCGGGATTCGCCTTCAGCAGTGCGATGAATTCAGGTACGGATTTCGCCGGCACCGATGGATGCACCACCAGCATGTTCGGGAAGGTCGCGACCAATGAAACCGGTACGTAGTCGGTGAGGTTGTTATAGGGAAGCCTGGCGTTGACCGCCGGTGCCACTGAATGCGTAGAAGCGGTCCCCATGAGCAAGGTGTAGCCGTCAGGCGCCGCACGAGCGACGAGCTCCGATCCAATCGCACCGGTCGCACCCGCCCGGTTGTCGATGACCACCGGCTGGCTCCACGCTTCCGCAAGCTTTTGTCCGACGAGTCGCGCAATGACATCGGTCGCCCCGCCAGGGGGAAACGGAACGATCAAGCGCACCGCGCGAGCCGGATAGGCCGCGGTGGGCGCGTTCGATTGCGCACTCGCGGCCGAGGCGCCAAGACCCAGCAGCAACGCGATGCTCAATTTCCATGCAAAGTCCATGTAGATGCTCCTTGCCTCTATTGAGAGTCGGCGAAGTAGCGCTCAGCGTTCTGGCGCAGCACTTTTTCGAGAACTTCAGGCGGGTAACCTTCCGCCTGCCAGTCGGCGATCACTTTTTCGTAGCGCAGCACCGGAAAGTCGCAGCCGAACATCACGCGATCCTGCAATCGGCCGCGAATCTCTTTCTTGAGCGCTGGCGTGAATTGCTTCGGGCCCCAGCCGTGAAGCTCGTAGTTCACGTTCGCCTTGTGCAGAAGGATCGCGATCATCTCGTCCTGCCACGGCCAGGCCGGGCGCGCGGCGAGTATCTTCAACCGCGGGTAACGCGCCGCGACCTGGTCTACGTGTCGTGGATGGCCATCGTCGAGCACGATACCTTTTCCGCCCGGCAGCCCCTGTCCGATTCCCGTCAGCCCGCACAGTATCATCACCGGCAGGTCCGCATCGAGCGATGCCTCGTAGAATGGCGCCCACGATGGGTCTGAAGCCGGCACGCCGGTGACCTGCGCGTTGATATTTAGCCCGACGAAGCCTGCTTTTTTGTCGATGCAGCGGCGGAACTCCTGCACGGCCGCCGTGCCGTGTAGCCGCGGATTGAACTGCAGCCATTGGCCGAACATCACGTCGCGGTGCTGTTCCTGAACGTCGAAGACATAGTCGTGGTATGCGCGCATTTCATGGAGTGGAAGCTCTTTGATCCACGAGATGTCGAGGATCACGCGCGCGTTGCTCGCGCGGAAGTACTCGGCCTGCTCGTTTTCCGTGAAGAGCTTGAACGGCGTGCGCCAGATTTTCTCCTGCTGCGCCCGCTCCGCTTCGGTGCGGAAGAGGTAGCCTTTGTCGGTCGCCCAGTGCGAATGGCAGTCGAATAATCTCATCAGTCTTGCTCCGGGTGGCGCTTGTCGATGAGGCGCCGCACTTTCGACGTCGTCGATAGGCCCGTCATTTCATCCAGACCGCCGCGCTCGACCGCCTTCACGCTGAGCGTCACGCCGAGCACTTCCTTGAAGCGTGCCGCCAGTGTCTTTTCGAGATCGGGCCTGGACACCGCTCGATCCGCCGCTTCCACCCATACCGTCATTTCCTCCCGGCCCGTCGCGGCCGCGCGCTCGACGATGCACACGTATTCGCCGTTGGCTGCACGGTTTTCCCCGACGATGCCGCCTATCGCTTCCGGAAAAAGGTTCGTCCCGCGCAGCTTCACCATGTTGTCGCTGCGGCCGTAGATGCGCTCGATGCGGCGGTGCGTGCTGCCGCAGGGGCAGTCGCCCGGAGCAAAGGCCGACAGGTCGTTCGAGTTGAAACGAACGAGCGGCGCAAGGTGCTTGAAAAGCGTGGTTTGGAAAATCACACCTTTCTCCCCGGGCGCCTTCGGCTGTTGCGTGTCGGGATCGACGATCTCGAGCATGAATGCATCCTCGAAAACGTGCATGCCCCTCTGATGTTCGCACTCGGCCGCCAGCGAACCGCATTCGTTCGTGCCGTAGGTGTCGTAGGCCCTGGCGCCCCAAATCTCCTGCAGCGATACACGGTCTTCCACGCCGAGATGAACGATCAGGCTTTGGATGCCGCAACTGCGAGGATCGATTTTAAGCTCGTCGCGCATGACCAGCCCCACGTGCCGGATGTAGGCGGGAAATCCGACCAAATGCCGCGTCTTCCACGCGCGCATGATCTCGATCTGGCGGCGCGTGGGGGTTTGCGCGCCCGAACCCGTCATGACCGGAACCGCGCCGGTGTATTTCCAGATGCCCTCGCGCGCGAGGAAGCCGCCGTTCGCGAGTCCCAGCGAGAGCATCACCTGAACGATATCGAACGGTCGCACGCCCTGCATGTAGAGTCGCCGCCCGGTGATGACGTTCATCACTTCGCGGTCGCGCGGCGAATACAGCATGGGCCGCGGCAGCCCCGTGGTGCCGCCGCTGGTCTGGAGCACCAGCGGCAGCGGCGCATCGCGCGCCGGGTCGAGGCCTATGAAATCACCCCACGGCGGATTGCGGCCGATCGCCTCGCGCAGGTCGTGCACGGAGAACGGTGGAATCTTCAAAAGATCGTCGAGGCTGCGAATATCGCCCGGCTCCATACCCGCTGCGCCCCAATGCCGCTGATAGAAGGGGATCTGCCACGCGCGCTCCATCTGAGTCAGAAAGCGCTCTTCCTGCAGCGTGCGCAGCGCGTCGCGGGAAAGCCTGTTGCGCTCGTCAAAGTACTCGGGAGCCGGCGGAAACTCCTGCCACAGTTGCTCGAAATCGAGGGCGCGGTAGTACCGCGGTATCGCTGATGCGGGCCGCGGTGACTGGCGCAGGAGCTGCTGAGTCATGGTGCGCTGCTGGTTAAATCGCGTCGCACACCGCTGACGTGACGATTTCAGTCGTCGCGTCGCCGCCGAGGTCCGGTGTGTGGATTTTTTTCGCGGTGACCGTTTCGACCGCTTTCATCAAGCGCGCGCCGGCTTCCTTCTCGCCGATGTGTTCGAGCATCATGGCCGCGGTCCAGAAGGTCGCGATGGGATTGGCGATGCCTTTGCCGGCGATGTCGAACGCCGAGCCGTGAATCGGCTCGAACATCGACGGGAATCTGCGCTCGGGATTCAGGTTCGCGGTCGGTGCGATGCCGAGGCTGCCGGAAAGCGCGGCGGCGAGATCCGACAGGATGTCGGCGTGCAGGTTGCTTGCGACCATGACATCGAGGCTCGCCGGCTTGAGCACCATCAGCGTTGTCATCGCGTCGACCAGAATGCGCTGCGTCTCGACTTCGGGATAATCGCGCGCGACCTCGTAGAAAATCTCGTCCCACAGCACCATGCCGTGGCGCTGCGCGTTGGATTTGGTGACGAGCGTCAGGTGCTTGCGCGGGCGCTTTTGCGCGAGTTCGAACGCGAAGCGGTGGATGCGCGCGACGCCATTGCGCGTGAACACCGACGTTTCGGTCGCCACTTCTTCCGGCAGCCCCTGGTGCACGCGGCCGCCGCTGCCGGAGTATTCGCCTTCGGAATTCTCGCGGATGACGACCCAGTCGATGCCAGCGCCGCCCGTGAGCGGACTGGTGATACCGGGCAGCACGCGCGCCGGGCGCACGTTCGCATACTGGTCGAAGCCCTGGCAGATCGGCAGCCGCAGGCCCCACAGCGAGAGGTGATCGGGCACGTTGGGCGCGCCCACCGCGCCGAAGAATATCGCATCGAAAGTCTTGAGTCTGGCGAGACCGCCGGCGGGAATGTAGTGGCCGTGCTCGAGGTAGTAGTCGCTGTTCCAGGGGAAATGTTCGACCTCGAGCCTGAAGCCGCGGTCGCGGTCCGCGAGCACGTTCAGCACTTCGAGGCCGGCGGCAATCACTTCGGTGCCGATGCCGTCGCCGGGAATGGCGGCTATTTTGTATACGCGCATGGGTTTTTGCTATGAAGGGTGAAGGGCAAAGAGCGGGGAGCGAGGAGTGAAGAGTAACGGCTCAGCGCCCGTTTGTCATCCTCTCGCGGCCGCCGCAGCGTGTAAAATCCGCTTTTGCCCTTTGCGTTCCGTCCCTTGAAAATCCTCGCGATCGAAACCTCGACCGAACTGTGCTGCGCCGCGCTGTGGCTGGATGGCAAGGTCGATGCGCGCGAAGAGCTTGCCGGCCAGCGCCATTCCGAGCTGCTGTTGCCGATGATCGATGCGCTGCTCGAGAGCCATGGACTCAAAGCGGTCGAGCTTGATTGCATTGCGTTCGGCGCCGGCCCCGGCTCGTTTACCGGACTGCGGATTGCGTGCGGCGTCGCACAGGGCATCGCTTTCGGCATCGACGTTCCGGTGATCGGCATCGGCACTTTGGCGGCGCTTGCGGCCGCGTCGCAAGCAGACCGCGTGGTGTGCTGTCTCGATGCGCGCATGGGCGAGGTTTATCACGCAGCCTACGAGCGGCGCCGCGGCGACTGGCATGAAGTGCACGCGCCCAGCCTGTGCCGGCCGGATGCGGCGCCGGATTTGCCTGCCGGCGCGTGGGCGGGTTGCGGCAGCGGTTTCGCCGTGTATCGCGCGGCGCTCGAGAGCCGCTACGCCGGCAAGCTCGCGCGCGTGATCGATGGTCTGGCGCCGCATGCGCGGGAAATCGCGGCGCTGGCGGCAGTCGAGTTCGGGCGCGGCGGGGCAGTGCGCGCGGAATACGCGGCACCGCTCTATGTGCGCAACAAGGTCGCGCTGCGCATGGACGAGCGATGAAAGCGCAGGGATGAGGGTAGCGTGAGCGCGCAGCTCGACAATCTGCCGCAGTATCGCAGCATGACCGTGGAGGATCTCGATTGCGTGATGGCGATCGAGAACGAGGTCTATACGCAGCCGTGGACGCGCGGCAATTTCTGCGACTCGCTCGCGGCCGGTTACCATTGCCGGATCATGGAACTCGCGGGCGAAATCGCCGGCTACAGCGTGCTCGCGGCCGGGGCTGGCGAAGCGCATCTGCTCAACCTCAGCATTGCAGCGCAGTGGCAGCGCCGCGGGCTCGGGCGCGAATTGCTCAAGTTCATGATCGATCTCGCGCGCGAAGTTCCCGCGCACAAAATCTATCTCGAGGTGCGGCCGTCGAACCTCGCCGGGCGCAGGCTTTATGCGGCTGCCGGGTTCGCCGAGGTTGCGACGCGGCGCGGCTATTATCCGGGACAGGGCGGGAGCGAGGACGCGTTGGTCATGGAACTGGAACTGAAGTGAGCGCGAATCGCGACGAAATCCTGAGGGAACTCGGCCTGTGGCCGGTGTGGAAACTGCGCGAGCCGCCTGCAGCCGATCCCGGTAGCGCAGGCGCCTCGCCCGCAGCCGATGCTCTTTCCCGTAGCGCAGGCGCCTCGCCTGCAATCGTTTCCCCCTCCCGTAGCGCAGGCGCCTCGCCT
>JACPTJ010000181.1 GCA_016192835.1 Betaproteobacteria bacterium | reverse complement strand
GGATACGGCGGGCGGCCCGGCGAAATCCGCGCTGCAGCGGGATTTGCGCGACGTGCATCGTCCGGGCCTGTTTCCCGGCTTGCGCTTGAATGACGGATATGCCAATGTTCCTGTTAATTGAGAGCCACTGCTCTTAATCACGGAAAGGTGATCGAATGGCGACAGTAAAGGAATTGATGAGCCTCGACGGCTGCGTCAGCGTCGTGACCGGCGGCGCGACGGGGCTCGGTCTGCAGATGGCGACCGCGCTGGCGGAGGCGGGTTCGAACGTGGTGATCTCGGGCCGTGCGCGGATTGCCCCTCCCGAGGACACGCCGCTCGAGGGCTGGCAGAAGGAGTCCGATCTCAACATCACCGCGCCGTTCATCTGCGCGCAGGTGCTGGGCCGCGAGATGATCAAGGCGCAGCGCGGCAGCATCATCAATATCGCGTCGGTCGCCGGCATGCTCGGCCGCGACCCGAAAACCTATAACTCGATTGCCTATTGCGCGAGCAAAGGCGCGCTCGTCAATTTCACTCGCGACCTTGCGGTCAAGTGGGCGCCCCACAACATCCGCGTCAATGCAATCTGTCCGGGCACTTTCGTGACCACGTTCAACGAAAAAATGTTCGACCGGATCAAGGAACACGTTCTGCGCGGGGTCCCGCTCGGCCGCACCGGCGGGCCGGACGACCTCAAGGGCATCGTGGTGCTGCTCGCCTCCGACGCTTCGAACTTCATGACCGGCGCGATCATTCCAGTGGATGGCGGCGCGGTGGCGTGGTAGAAGGGCGCCTTATTTGGATTTCACGCGAAACTTCCGCAGCGCGCTCTCGTCGACCTCGACACCCAGCCCCGGGCCAGTGGGGCATTCCACGCTGCCGTTGTTCTGGTGCACAGGCCGCTTGACCAGATCGGTCGCGAGGTAGTGGTTGTTGATGTTGATTCCCCAGTCGAGATTGGGCACCGCATAACCGACGTGCGCGAGCGCGGCGGCGCCGATGCTCGATTCCCCGGTCTTGCACGCGACATCGATCGCGAGCCCCAGCGTGTCGCTTACCGCCGCGGCGCGCATGAGCGGGACGATGCCGCCCAACTTGATGGTTTTCAGGTTCACGCCGGCGATGGCGCCCGCGCGCTGCCATTCCATGATGGCTTCGAGGCTGTGCGCGGATTCGTCCGCGCACAGCGGAATCGGGCTCATGCGCGCGAGCGCGAGCGTTCCGGCAAGATCGTTGTCGCGGAACGGCTGCTCGAGGAAAAGCAGGCCGGCGTCCGCGGCGCCGGTGACAAACTTGCGCGCGTTCGCCATCGTCATTCCCATGTTGGCATCGGCGCACAGCATCACTTCCGGGCCCAGCGCCCGGCGCAGGGCGTGCGCTGACTCGATCTCTTCCTCGACGCGCTTGACACCGACCTTGAGTTTCAAAAACCGGTAGCCTGCGCGCGTCTTCGCTTTCGCCTCGGCGATGTCCTGCTCGACCGTGGGATTGGCAAGCTGGTACAAAGCGAGCAGCGAGCCGCGCGCTTTGCCGCCGAGCAGATCCACCAGCGCGACCCCGAGATGCCTGCCGACCAGATCGTGGATTGCGATATCGCACGCCGCCTTGGCCCCGGTGTTGCCGATGATGGCGCGCAACATCCGCTGCACAAGCTGCGCGCGATCGAGCGCGTTCTCGCCGATCAGGACGGCCGCAAGATGGCGCTCGACTGCCGCGACCATGCCCGGCAGCGTGTCGCCTGTCATCGTCGGCGCTGCGGATGCTTCACCCCAGCCGACCAGCCCGTTGGCGGCTTCGATGCGGACAATAAGTGTTTCGGATTCGTCGAACCGCTGTCCTCCGCCCATCAGTGCCGGGTGCGTCAGCGGCACCGAGACGGGTATGGCGTCGACGCGGCGGATCAGGAGTGGCGCGGCTTCGGAGTTTCGTTTTGCAGTACGGGTTTTGGCCATGATGGTCTTCCGATCATATTCCGCGCACGACGATCTTGCCGACCGTTGCGCTTGATTCCATGCAGGCCTTCGCGGCCGGCAATTCATCGAATGCGAACACCTGGCCAATGAGCGGCGTGATGCGCCCGTCGGCGATCGCCGGGAGCACGTCGCGCGCGAAGCCGCTTACCGCCTGCGCGCGCTCCTCGGTGGTGAGCTTCGTGTTGGAAATCCCGAAGATCTCGAGGCGGTTGACGTGGACTGCCGAGAGATCGATTTTCGCCTCCAGCACGCCGTCGAGATAACCCACCACCGCGAGCCGGCCGTGCCGCGCGAGCGAGTTCACGCATTCCGCGAACACCGAGCCGCCGACCAGGTTGACTATCAGGTCCACCCCTTTGCCGGCGGTCGCCGCTTTTACCCGCGGCGCGAAATCCGCGCCGCGCGTGGCGATCGCCACATCGAGGCCGATGGTCTTGAGCCGCGCGAGTTTCTCCGCCGAGCCCGAGGTGCCGATCGTGTGCGCGCCGAGCATTTTCGCGATCTGAATGCATGCCACACCCGCGCCGGAGGAAGCGCCGGTGACGAGCAGCCATTCCCCCGCCTTGAGCTTGCCGTACGGCGGATACAGCATTTCGTACGCGGTAATAAAGGAGACCGGAATCGCCGCGGCCTGCTCCCAGTTGAGCCGCGGCGGCATCGGCATAACCTGGTGCTCGAGCGCCGCGGCATACTCGGCGAAACCGCCGCGCACGCGTCCGAACACGCGGTCGCCGGGATGAAACGCCGTCACCCCTGCGCCCACCGCGTGCACTTCGCCCGCAGCCTCGTTGCCACCAAGCTTTTCAGGCCCGCCGTGCACTGCGCCGCCCACGGCGATCTCGCCGTAATTCATCGCGGTAGCGCGCACGCGCATGACGATTTCACCGGCCTTCGGTTGCGGCACCGGCATCTCACGCCATTCCAGGACCGCCTTGTGTTCTTTGGTAACGATCCAGCAGGTTTTCATGATCGGGAAAGGCTTTCGCGGTTATTCAGGGGCGATCATGCTACCAGTTTCTTCGGCCGCTGCCATCTCGGGCGGCGAGGCGGCGCGCGTGACCGCGTTCAACACGTGCCATGATATGGCTCAATTGCGTAACCCCCTTGGGCGGCGTAACGTATCGGGTGGAAGATCGATTACGGGCTATGACTTAAGTAACGGCCGGTGTTAATAGACTTTGTGTCAACGAACATCCGGCATATAATTTTTGGTAATTAATTTCCGTCAACGAATTCAAGTTAGCTGGCAAGGGAACCCGGACTGCGAGACTTGAACCGTGACTTTGAGAGAACGCCACAAGGTAGCCCTCTGGAAGAAAGCACGCCGCGGCTTTTCCGGATATCCTGTAGCCACGGTCGCGTTCTATGGGCCCGACGACAAAGTGGCAACGAAAGTCAGCGTCGGGATCATTCGCGCCGAGGGCGAAGATCCTGTCGCACTTGAGCGGTGGATCTCCGAAAAGGTTGACGTGAGAAACGAACACGCCATCCTTGAGAAGGTCCTCGAGTTCGTTCGGGCGCATGGGGCAAAGTCGGTTGCGATGGTGGATCGTGTGATTGGGTGTCCACACGAAGAGGGTACGGATTACCCAGAAGGCTCGGTGTGTCCGCGCTGCCCGTTTTGGGCGCATCGCGACCGCTGGACCGGCGAGACCATCCAATGAAGAACTTGCCAGCTAACCGCGTGTTCGAGAGTGACGCGCGGCAAGAGCAGCCGCGCGCACCACAACACGGACGTTGGGCGGCATAGGGTCGCATCATCGTGTGAGGTTCCAAAGCTGGATGGGAGGGTACCTATGATCAGGACATCGTCTGCGCCAATGATTGTCGTCGCTGTTGCAGCTGTGATCTCGTCCTTCCTGCTCGTCGCGACCGCAAGCGGCGTCGCCAACGCTGCTGAAATCAAGGTTCTTTCGGCTGTTGGCGTGAAGCCCGTGATGATCGAACTCATCCCCCAATTCGAGCAGTCATCGGGTCACAAGGTGAAGGTCGATTACGGGACGGTGGGCGCCCTTGTGGATCGCGTTCAAAAAGGTGAAGGCGCCGATGTCGTGATCGTGTCGGGGCCCCAGATAGACGTCCTGGAGAAGCAGGGCAAAGTCGCCTCAGGCAGCCGGGTCGATTTCACGAAGCTGGGCGTCGGGGTATTTGTGCGTAAAGGCGCTCCGAAGCCCGACGTCAGTTCGGTCGAGGCCTTACAGCGCACGCTGCTGGCCGCACAATCGATTGGCCATGCCGACCCGGCCCGCGGAGGGGCAATCTCCGCCTATGTCGCCGGCTTGCTTGGCCGTCTCGATATCGCGGCGGAGATCAAGCCAAAGATCAAACTTTTTCCGCCATCCGACTACGACCTGATCGCCAAGGGGGACATCGAGATCGGCTTTGGAGGGATCAGCGAAATCCTGGCTGCGCCTGGCGTCGAGTTGGTGGGTTCGCTGCCGGCAGCGATTCAGCACTACACACTGTTTGCGGCCGGCATCGCCGCGAGCAGTAAGGAGCAGGAAGCCGGCAAGGCGTTCATGCAATTCCTTTCCTCGCCAGCTGCCGCAGCGGTCTTGAAAGCCAAAAGCTTTGAGCGGCCTTAACGCAAACGAAGCCAACACAACCTGTAACGAGACACGCGAGGCTGTTCGCGGCTTTCTTGGCATTCGTGCCGCCCAACATGGCGCTGCAGCGGACGCGGCACACGGCGCCGCGCCGCTGAGCTTTCGCGTTGGGCGTCATCGGCCGCTGTTGGCTTACGTAGGCAGTAGCGTCAATTGCGCTGAGGGGTGATATGAAGATCGACATCGACAAGCTCACTGAAGCAGAACTGATCGACCTCAACAATCGCATCGTGGAACGCCTGCGCTTCCTCCACCAGATGCGATCGCATGCCGAAATGCTCGAGTTCCGCATCGGCGACCGGGTTGAGTTTCAGCCTGACGGGCGTCCTCTCGTGGTGGGCATGCTGACCCGGTACAACAAGAAGACGGTGACGGTCATCACCGACACCGGACAACGTTGGAACGTCGCACCTCAGTTTCTGCGTCGGGCGTCGGAAGTGGTCGATCAGTCAACGTCTGACCCAAACGTGATTCGGCTGCACAAGAGCTGAGCGCAGCAATGACGGCTGAATGTCCAGGGATTAAGTGGGCCAGGCCCGATGATTTCGGTAGCACTCCTGGCCAGTCCATTAGGCGCTCCCAACGCCCGCCTTCGAATAACAGGGAACAGACCGCGGTTTCACATCGTTAATTTCCCTGGAAGCCAACACCCATGCGGCTTTGCGGAAGCCGGAAGGGCGCGAGATCGGGAGGTCGGAAGTGGTTTATTCCTTCAACAGCCGCTCCCAGTTCCGCGGCAACGCGATTGCCTTCGTGGTCGGCTGCGTGTGGCCGCCCTCCATCACCATCAGCCGGTTGCGATGCGGATCGCCGCACACGACGATGTGCAGGATCTCGGGGCTCGAGAGGATCCGGACCCGGTCGTCGGGCGCCCCCGCGAACTCCCTGGGAAACACGCCTTCATCGACCCGCTCGCGCGCCGTGATTCCCGAGATGCTGGTAAACCGGGAAATCCAATCGAATTCGCGCAGGCTC
>JACPTJ010000319.1 GCA_016192835.1 Betaproteobacteria bacterium | reverse complement strand
GACAACCGTCCCGGCGGCGGCACCGTCATCGGCGCCGACCTTGCCGCCAAGGCGCCGCCGGACGGTTATACCTTGCTCCTCGGCACTGCCACGACGCATGCGATCAACGCGAGCCTGGTCAGGAAACTCCCGTACGATCCGGTCAAGGATTTCGCGCCGATCACGCTGGTGGCCGTGCTGCCTCAGATCATCGTCTCGCATCCGTCGCTGCCGGTCGCGTCGCTGAAGGACCTCATCGCGCTGGCGCGCAAGCGGCCCGGCGAGATTTTCTTCGCGTCGACCGGCAACGGCAGCGCGAACCATCTGGCCGGCGAGATGCTCAACGCGGTCGCGGGTCTCAAGAACGTCCACGTACCCTACAAGGGCGCCGCGCCGTCGCTCACCGATCTTCTCGCGGGCCAGGTGCAATTCATGTTCACGACCATACCGCCGGCGCTTCCGCACGTGAAGAGCGGCCGGCTGCGCGCGCTCGCCGTCGCCAACGCCAAGCGATCTTCGCTCCTGCCCGATCTGCCCACTACCGCGGAGAACGGCGCTGCCGGCGTGGAGGCGAGCTCGTGGAACGGCGTGCTGGTGCCCGCCGGCACGCCGCGCGACATCATCGCAAGGCTGCATTCGGGGATCGGCGCAGTCATGAAACTCCCCGAGGTCGGCGACCGGCTCGCGCGCGCGGGTGTCGAACCGATGCTCATCATGCCCGAAGAGTTTGCGGCTTTCATCGAGTCCGAAACCGCGCGCTACGCGAAAGTCGTCAAGTCCTCCGGCGCGCGCGTGGACTGATGTTTCGGCGCGCTAAAGCTGCGCCCTACTGCCGTGTCCAACGCCATCGACAAGGGCGCGGATTCATCGCGCCGTCGGTTACGTAATTCTCATTCGGAGCACAGCGTGAGCGCATCCCTGACCGTACTCGATCCCGTTGCACCGGCCGGGATTGCCCGCGGCGGGCACGCGTTTCGTCCGCTGGATACGCTGCAGGGCAAGGTCGTCGGTTTCATCGACAATTCGAAGCCGAATTTCAGCGCCCTTGTCGACGATCTTGCGGAACTGCTCGTGGCCAGACATGGCGTGGCGGCGGTGATCAAGCACCGCAAGCGCGCAGCCTCCATACCCGCTCCCGAGGAAGCCATTGCGGACGTCCAGCGCCAATGTGACTTGGTCATTACCGGATCCGGCGACTGAGGTTCCTGCACGTCGTGGAGTGTCCACGATAGTGTAGAAGCAGCAAAGCGGGGAGTCGCGGCGCTGGTCATTTGTTCGACCTCGTTCGTGACGTTGGGGCGGGCGCAGCTCAAAGCGCTGGGCTGCCCCGATTTGCCGATCGCGGTAATTCCGCATCCCTTCGGCTTGCGAACGCGGGATGAGGTTCGACAGCTTGCCGGGAAGTGCGTGGAGGATATTGCAAGGCTCGCGGTGGGCGGTGATGCCGGTGCAGCAAGCCAGGCAGCAAGCGCCGGGCCGAGTACGGCGGCGCGGGCGGCAAACATCCGCGTTCCGGAGGATTTGTCCGCATTCAACGAAGAATGCGAAAGACGGCGCTGGAGCGACGGACTGCCGCTTATTCCCCCGACAGTGGAGCGTGTAGAGCGGATGCTGCGTGGCGCCGGCCGTTCGCCGGGCGAGGTCGTGGCGCACGTCGCGCCGGGTTTTGGCGTGGCGAGCATCGAGCGCATTGCCGTCAACGCGGTGATGGCAGGCTGCCGGCCGGAGTATCTGCCGGTGTTGATCGCCGCCGTGGACGCTGTCACGGACCGGCGCTTCAATCTTCAGAGTATCCAGGCGACCACCAATCCCGCGACGCCGTGGATCGTCGTGAACGGGCCGATCGCCGGCAGGCTCCGGGTCAACTCGACGCTCAACTGCCTGGGGCAGGGTTCGCGGGCGAACGCAACGCTCGGGCGCGCGCTGCGTCTGGTGCTGCAAAACATCGGCGGCGCGTTGCCGGCGGACATGGATCGCGCGACGCACGGACAGCCGGGCAAGTACACGTTTTGCTGCGCCGAGAATGTAGCGCAAAGCCCGTGGGGCCCATTGCATGTCGAGCGCGGCTTCGCGGCAGACGAGAGCACGGTTACCGTGATCGGCGCGGCGGGCACGCTCAACATGAATTCGCATTCCAAGGATGCAAAAGAGCTGCTGCGCGCGATCGCCGACAGCATGATTTTTCCAACCAGCAACGATTACCATTTTGGGGGAGAGCCGTGGATCGTGCTTTCCCCCGAACACGCCGAGGTGCTGAATCGCGGCGGTTTAAGCAAGATGGATGTCAAAAAGCAGCTATGGGAGCGCTCGAAAATGCTCGCGAGCCGGTTTGCCGCGAAGGATTATGAGCGCGCACGCCATACGAGAAGCGCGGAGCTTGGCGGATTTGCACCCGATACTGAGGTTCCGATTGCGCGCGGGCCGGACGATGTAGGTATCGTCGTCGCGGGCGGTCCGGGCACTCATTCGGTGTACGTGCCGACCTTTGGACAGACCCGTGCGGTCACGCGGCCGGTCGCTCGCGCCGCGTGATCGGTTTTTCGTGATCTTCAGGCTCCGACTTCGGGGCATTCGACCGGATGATGCACGCCACCGGCCGCCGCCATGACCCGTTCGCGCAAGGCGACGAGGTAGGCGTCATGAATGCCATGGGCGGCGAGGCAGTCGACGGTCTGATACAGATAGTCGGCGCTCGAGCCGAAGCGGCCGTGCGCCGTGGCGAGCGTGCGGACGATGGTGTCGAGCGGCAGCGTGCGGGCATAGTGCGGATGCGCGTGGTTGACGACGAACGCGATCGCGCGCAGTTGACTGCGGCCGGCGCGCATTTTGACCCAACGTGGCGCATACGACCCGAGCACCATTTCGCGCCGCCAGATCAGTGTGAGCTCCCGCCGCGCCTGGTCCGCCGCGATGCGGAACGCGACACCGTTGCAGCAGCCGCCGAAATCCAGCCCCAGCACCAGCCCCGGGTTCTCGATCGAGCCGCGGCCCGTGCGCGAGCGCAGGCAAAAGCGGCGGTGAAAGCCATGGACGCAGGCGAGCCGGCGTTCGACATAATGGAACAGCGGGTTCCAGATCAGCGAGCCGTAGCCGAATACCCACAGGTCGCGTGAGGGATTCCAGCCGGCGAGTATGCGTTCGAGCGAGGCGTGAAACTCATGCTCGGGTACCAGCGGCAGGTTATGCTTGACGCGCGCATAGGATTTGCGCAGCACGTCGTTTTCGAGATCTTCGCGAGTCAGCCCCATATTCTGAAGAACGCTGTAACCCCCGTCAGCGTTGACTATCGAGCTTCGCGTAACTTCGTGACATCGCTCGATCCCTCACCCCCGCGCCCGCGAAGGGCGGAACAGGTTCCATCGGCTTGCCGATGGATGTGACCCCGCAGCGGGATGCAAAGCGCCGGATATCCGCGTGCTATTGTGCGCCTTCACGGTCGCATCCCGTAAACGGGTCCCTGCTCCACGTTCCGGCGCACCCTCTCCCAGAGGGCGAGGGGAGCGTCGAGCAAAACCGGACTGTCGCCCGGTTCCGTAATTGCCAACAATGGCGACTGCACTCGTTGCACGCCGCCGCTCGAGCCCGGCATTGGTCGCCGTCACGAGCAGGTCGAGCACGCAATAGAACACGCCGGCGGCGAGGGGCGGATTGAGCGTAGTCAATCCCAGCCACGGCACGTGCGGCGACCAGGTCCAGTTGCCGAGCCAGGTGCCGTAGATTTCCATCGCCAGCGCGAGCAGGAACATGGTGGCGTAAAGTTTTTTCGCCGTCCCGAATACCATGCACAGCAGCATGAGCGCTAACAGCGGCGCGCCCAGGGTGTCGCTGCCCGTCACGCTCAGCAATACGACAAACGGCGCCGCGAGCAATGGCACTGCCCAGGCGAGGCGGTCGCTCAGGCGCGGCGCGAGTGCGGTGCCGAGCATAAACAGCAGCGCGTGGCCGGGCGGCACGAACAACGGGATGTTGCCGAGCCGGTATTCATAAAGCCCCCATGCCAGCGACAGAAAAATCTCGCAGAGGGTGGCGTAAAACACGCAGGCAACGAGGCTGACCTGCTCCTCGCGCGAGGCGTGCCGCAGGATGCCGATGAAAATCAGCCATACTGCGACGTTGGTGATTATCTGGCCCCAGAACGCAAGCTTCTGGTCGAGCAGCAGACCGGCGGCGATAACGCCGATAATTCCTGCCGCCCTGAAAGCGGGGACGTTCAAATCCACCGTGCTGATTCGGACTCGGACCTGCGCAACCCGTTGAAGACGGGTCTACAGCTGCGCTTTTGATTTCCTGCCGGGGGCGGCGGGCGGAATATATCCCGATATTCGGCAGAGCATCGCATCGATCTGCTTGCCGTCTTTGAACCGGATCGAGCGGCACAGCATTACGTCGCCCCGGGCAGATAGCGCCGACACACCGAGGCGCACGTTCGCAAGCGAGATTCCTGTCGCTGCAGCGATCTCCGAGTCGAGGCGCTCACCATGATTTTTCAGGTATTGCAGGATTTCTTGCATCTCAAGTGCTCCTCATCGCAGTCAATCGTATAGGGCCCAGGCTTGGGCAGCCGTCGCATCGGGGTGCGTATGATACAGGGTTTCAGCGATGCGCACCCGGCCGATTACTGCCGTACGCCGGGAAGTTGCGAATTCGAAAGGGTTTTTCGCCCCCGGCCTAGAGGCGGCCGCAGTCCATCAGGAGCGTCTGGCCGGTGACGCTGTCGCTGCGGCAGAAGGTCACGAGCTGCTCGGCCACGTCGTCCTTGCTCACCGCGTGGCGCAGCAGGGTCATGTCGGCGACGGTGGCCACGTATTCGGCCGGCCGGTTAGAGGTCGCGCGCGTGCCTTCCATGAAGCCCGGGGCGACGCAGTTCACGGTCACAGCCGGGGCAAGCGCCACCGCCATGCACTTGGTGAGGTGAATGATGCCGGCCTTGGATACGGCGTAGGCGATGCTGCTGCCGCGGGGGACGACTCCCGCCCCCGAGGAGATGTTGACGATGCGGCCCCGGCCCTGGGCCTGCATCAACGGCGCGACTGCCTTGATGCAGTTGAACGTGCCGGTGAGATTGGTGGTGAGGATGTGATTCCAGAGTTCGTGCGTCAGGCCATCGAGGTCGGGATAGGCAACCGTCTTGTTGAAGGCGGCGTCGTTCACCAGGATCTCGATCCGGCCGAATTCGGCCTCGGCCTGTTCCACCATCCGCGCCACGTCGGCCGGGTCGGTGACGTCGGCCCGGATGGCCACTGCACGCACGCCGAGCTTGGAGATCTCTTCGGCCACGCTTTTCGCCTTGGCTTCCGACGCAGCGTAATTCACCACCAGATTGACGCCGTTGAGCGCCAGCGCCCGGCAGATGCGCTGTCCCAGTCCCCCGCTGCCGCCGGTAACGATAGCCGTACAACCTTTGAGGTCCATGGGGGCATCCACGCCGTGAAATTTCGATCGAATGATATTCGCTATGACGCGCGGTGACCAGCGTTGGCCGTGCGGCAACACAAAGCGAGGGAAAATTGCGCCTGACGTGCTACGATTACCGGCTGACGAACAAATTTGACGGGAGACAGAAGATGAAAGCAGCGTACTTCATGAAAAACGGCGGGCCGGAGGTGATGCAATATGGCGATGTTCCCGATCCCGTTGCCGGGCCGGGCCAGGTGCTCGTCGACGTTTACGCGACCAGCGTCAACGGGGCCGACTGGAAGGTGCGCGCGGGCCACTATGCCCCGATCACCAACTTTCCGTACATTCCGGGGCGGGATCTCTCCGGCGTTGTCAGCGCGCTCGGCGCCGGGGTCAGCGAGTTCGCGATCGGCGATGCGGTGGTCGGCGTCTGCGATGTCGGCCAGGAAGCGGCTTATGCGGAGAAAGTCGCGATCAAGTCGGCGATCGTGGCGAGAAAGCCGGAGAGCCTTACGCACGCGGAGTGCTCGGCGGTGTCGCTGATCGGCATCACCGCGCTCATCTCGCTCGAGGACACGCTGCAGCTCAAGTCCGGTGAAACGATACTGATTCAGGGCGGCGCGGGCGGCGTCGCCAGCTTCGCGATCCAGTTCGCGAAGCATCTCGGTGCCCGCGTGATCACGACTGCGAGCGCGGCGAATCACGACTACCTGCGCGGTCTCGGCGCGGACCAGATCATCGACTACAACAAGCAGGATTTTACGAAGGTGGTATCCGGCTGCGACGCCGTGTTCGACACCGTCGGCGGCGACGTGGCGACACGCTCGTTCGCCGTGCTGCGCCCGGGCGGACGCGCGGCGTTCATTGCGTCGGGGAACGCGGCGCCGACCCCGCCGCGTGCCGACGTCGTATCGTTGCGTCCCAAGGTCGGGCGCGACCGCGTGCATCTCGATCGCACTTTTTCCCTGGTCACTGGGGGCGCGGTCCGCGTTCCCGAGATCACGCTCTTTGCGTTATCGGAAGCCGCCGCGGCCCATAAGGTGAGCGAAGGCCGCCACTTCCGCGGCAAACTGGTGTTCAAGGTGCGCTGAACTCGCGCCGGGCCGCACACTCACGGATGGACCGGCCTGGCGGCCGGTCCCCATTCCCATGAAACCCGATACTCTCGAAGCGCGCGACGCGCGGTCCGTTATTCACGGACTCACCAACCTCAAGCGCCATCTCGAACTGGGCCCGACGGTGATCGAGCGCGGCCATGGCGTGTGGGTCGTCGACAACCACGGCCGTGAATACATCGAGGCGATGTCGGGTCTGTGGTGCATTGCGCTCGGTTACGGCGAGCAGCGGCTGGCGGCGGTCGCGGCGCGTCAGATGGAGCAGCTCGCCTACTATCCGCTGACCAGCCACAAGAGCCACCCGTCGGCGATCGAGCTCGCCGAGAAGCTGCTCGCGATTGCGCCGGCGCCAATGTCGCGCGTGTGGTTTGCCAATTCCGGCTCGGAAGCCAACGATTGCGCGGTGCGGCTCGCGTGGTACTACTGGAACGCGATGGGCAAACCGGGCAAACGCAAGCTGCTCTCGCATCACCTTGCGTACCACGGCAATACCATTGCAACGGCGAGCCTGTCGGGAGTGAACTACACGCACGAGGGCTTCAATCTGCCGCTGCCGGGTTTTCTGCACGTGGCCTGCCCGCATTACTATCGCGGCGCGCGGCCCGGCGAAAGCGAAACCGCGTTTGCGCAACGGCTGCTCGCCGACATCGAAGCGCGCATCGTCGCCGAAGGCGCGGACACCATCGCGGCGTTCTTCACCGAGCCGATCATCGCCGCCGGCGGGGTGATCGTGCCGCCCGCCGGTTATTTCGACGGCCTGCAGAAACTGCTCAGGAAATACGACATCCTGCTCGCGTGCGACGAAGTCGTCACCGGCTTCGCGCGCACCGGCAACATGTTCGGCGCGACCACCATGAACATCGTGCCCGACATGCTGGTTTGCGCGAAAGCGCTGTCGAGCGCCTACATTCCGATTTCGGCGCTGATGATCAACGAGCGCGTCTTTCAGGCGATCGCGCGGCAGAGCGACGAACTCGGCGTGTTCGGCCTGACCATGACCTACTGCGGACATCCGGTGGCGACGGCGGTGGCGCGCGAGGCGATCCGCATCTATGAAGACGAAGACTTTCCGGCGCGGGTGCGCCAGCTGGAAGCGCCGTTCCTCGGCGGACTGCGCAAACTTGAATCGCATCCGCTGGTCGGCGAAGTGCGCGGCAGGGGCCTGCTCGCCGGCGTCGAACTGGTGCGCGACAAAACGACGCGCGAGCCGTTCGCGCGCCCTCAGAAGATCGGCGCGATCTGTGCCGGCATCGCCGAAAAACACGGCCTGATCCTGCGCGCGATCGGCGACACGCTCGCGCTCTGTCCGCCGCTCGTCATCAGCGAGACCGAAATCGCCGAACTGCTCAAGCGCCTGCGCACCGCGCTCGACGAAACTGCGGCCACGCTGTCGCGCGCATGAGCGTTACGCAAGCCGCAGTGACGCGGCGGCAACACACCCGGAGAAAAAGAAATGTCCGCAGCATCCATAGTGTCCCAACCCCGCGACTATCCGCTGATCGTCGAGAAGGACGTGCGGATCCCGCTGCGAGATGGCACCAGCATTTGCGCCGACGTGTTCCGTCCCGACGGCGGAAGCGAGCGCTTCCCCGTCATCATGAACATCGGGCCGTACCAGAAGGACAAGGTGTGGGTTCCGCCGCCGGATGTCGAAGAAAAACCCAATTCCTACATGAACTGGGAGGCTGCCAACCCCACGTGGTGGTGTCCGCGCGGCTATGCGCTGCTGCGGGTGGATTCCCGCGGTTCCGGAAAATCGCCGGGCCAGTCGGACCCCATCTCCCACCAGGAGGCGTTGGATGCGTACGACTGTGTCGAGTGGGTCGCCCGGCAGTCACGGTGCTCGGGCAATGTGGGCACGCTGGGAGTTTCGTACCACGCATTATTTCAGTGGCGGCTCGCGGGATTGCAGCCGCCGTCGTTGAAAGCAATCATACCCTGGGAGGGGTGGGCCGATACGTACCGCGACGTGGCTTTTCATGGGGGCATCGCGGGGCGGTTTATCTTTGACTGGTACATCAACAACACGGCTATTCATTTGCTTGGGAAACCGCGCAACTACAATCCCCACGTCTTCAACAATAACCTGGCGTGGCGTTACCTGCGCAACGACCTCGATTCCGAGTTCTGGCGCATGTGCAGCGCGCGCCTGGACAAAATAAAAGTGCCCCTCTACAGCGTCGGCAACTGGGGCGGATTCTCGATGCATCTTCGCGGCAACACCGAGGGCTTTATGGGTGCCGCATCGAAGCACAAGAAGCTTCGTATACACACGGGCACACATTTCGGTCCGTTCCACTCCGAGGAAGGGCGCCTGGATCAACTGCGCTTTATGGACCACTGGCTGAAAGGCATCGACACCGGCATTATGGACGAGCCGCCCGTGAAGCTCGAAATCCGCACCGGCGGCAGCTTCAAGCCGTACGCGTTCCGATTCGAAAACGAATGGCCGCTCGCCCGCACGCAATGGATCCGGATGTATCTCAGGGTTGACCGTGAGCCTTCCAACAACGCTGACGCGGTGGAAGGGGAACTGGTGGCGACGCCACCGAAAACCACTGGCAAGCTAACGTATCCAGCGGGTCCTTCCAGCAGACCCGGAAAAACACCACGCGGCGTTTCGTTCGAGACTCCGCCGATGCAGGATGACACGGAAGTGACGGGGCCCATCGTGCTCAACTTGTGGGTCTCCAGTACTTCCGAAGACATGGACATTTTTGCGACCATCCGCAACATCGGCCCCGACGGCCAGGACGTGTGCGAGATCGGCCAGCGGGCAGATCCCGTACCGTGTGTTACCAAGGGCTGGCTCCGCGCTTCGCGCCGCAAGCTCGATCCCGAACGCTCGCTGCCGTACCGCCCATACCATGCGCACGATGGGTATCAGTGGCTCAAGCCCGGAGAAATCGTCGAATGCCAGGTCGAAATCTGGCCGACGAGCATGGTGTTCAAAAAGGGACACAAGCTGCGTCTCGATATCGCGCCCATGGATGGCGTCGGCACTTTATATTTCACGCACTTTCACGTCGACTACAATGCGGGGGCCGAGAGCACCATTTATGCCGGTGGCGACAAAGAATCGTACCTGTTGCTGCCGGTCATTCCGGCGAAGTAGCCGGCGAATTTTTGACGAGAGGAGCAATTTATGAGCTTCGGCAATGTCCGCATGGCAGGGGCGATCCTGCTGTTCGCCGCGCTTGGCACGGCGATACCGTCCGCGCTCGCCCAGGGTTACCCGTCCAAAACGATACGCATTATCCTGCCGTTCGGCACGGGCGGCACCAACCTGGTCGGCCGCTGGCTCGCGCTCAAGCTCTCCGCCGCGCTCGGTCAGCAGGTCGTGGTCGACCCGCGTCCCGGGGCCGGTGGCAACATCGCTCACGAGGCGGCCGCCAAATCGCCGCCTGACGGGTACACGCTGCTTATGGCAGGGGTAGCGTTTGTCATGAGTCCGAACATCAACCCCAAAGTCGGTTTCGATCCATTGCGTGATTTCGTGCCTATCGCGCTGGTTGCGACGATTCCCAACGTGCTGGTCGTGCACCCCTCGGTGCCGGCCAAAAGTTTGGGCGAGCTAGTGCAGCTCGCGCGCAGTCATCCGGGCAAGCTCACCTATGCCTCCGGCGGTGTCGGCTCGGGCCCGCACCTCGCGGCGGAAATGCTGAAGTCGCTCACCAAAACCCATATCTTGCACGTGCCCTACAAGGGTGGGGCCTTAGGGATCGTCGGCGCGATGAGTGGCGAGATCGATATAGTGATTTCCGTGGTGCCGTCGGTCTTGCCGTATGTAAACGACGGGCGCATGCGCGCTCTGGCGGTCCTCGATACCAAACGTGTTGGCTCGCTGCCGCAAGTGCCGACCTCGGCGGAAGCCGGGATACCAAAACTCTTAGCCCTCAATTGGTACATGCTGCTCGCTCCGGCAGGAGTCCCGCGCGCGATCATCGAACGACTCAACGTGGAGTTGGTGAAGATCCTGCAATCGACTGACACGCGCGAGCACCTCGCCGCCGTCGGCGGCGAGGTGACATCGAGCACGCTTGAGCAAACGTCAGAGTTCCTGCGTGCCGATTACGAGCGCTGGGGCCAGGTCATTCGCGACGCCGGCATCAAGGCGGAGTAACGCAACGGAGCCTGCGCGATGCGGCTCGCATTAGCCTTGGCGCTCGCGGCACTTAGTTGCAACTCGGCGGCCGAGTGGGTGATGGTTTACGACAATGGCGAATATATTGCGTATGCCGATCCCGACACCGTCTCCAAGGAAGGTCATCTGGCGCAGATGAGCGACCTGATCGACCTTAAATCGCCCCAATCGTCACCGTACGGCAGACAACACGCTTCATCAACGGCGCATAGCGAATTCGACTGCCAGAATCCGCGAATTCGGACGATCGCCTTTTCCTTGCACTCCGGCCAGATGGGCGACGGGGATCTCGTCGAGACCGTCGCGGAATCCAACCGCTGGTTACCGGTCGCGCCGGGAACCCTTCTCAACGTCCTGTGGCAGCTCGCTTGTAGCCCGACATAAGGGCGTAGCGCAGGCGCCTCGCCTGCATTCGTTGATGGATCAAGCCAGGCCCACCGACCTAACGCGCGAACAGATCAGGGTGGTGGCACAACTGATGAAGGACATCAAAGATGGATAAGCAGCATTTCGACCAACTGGTCAAAGGCGTACGCGAAATGAAGCGCCATATGGCAGGCAAGCGCGTGCGTGGCGCAAAAACAACCGAACTGCCCACGCCCGACGTGCGCACCATCCGCGAGGCGGCCAGGATCAGCCAGAGCCAGTTCGCAAAATTGATTGGCGTGAACCTGCGCACTCTGCAGAACTGGGAGCAGCAACACACCCAGCCCACCGGGCCCGCCAGAGCGCTGCTCAAGATCGTCGCATCGAACCCGAAAGCGATTGAGGCGTTGCACGGATAAAGCCAATCGAGCCCGACCAGCGGGGTCACCCGTTCATCGCTGCGGGGAGCGCGGCGCCTGTGGTGAGGATCGCTGGACAGCGTAAGATCCGGGACGAAATAGCCGAATTTTTCGCGATCGTAGCGCGCCGGGCTGTACCAACAATGCGCCATGCCACATTCCGCCACAACGCGGCAGCGCTACCTTGGATCGGGAAATTCGCGACGCAGAAAAAATTTGACCAGCCTTGCCTGCAGAAATGCACGCGCCTCCTCCGTCATCGATGCAAGCCTCGTTGCTCCCGCGATAACCTGCCGGTCAATCGTTGCGACAGAGCGAAGATTAACGTAGCAATCCCCAACACTGGGGATCTGAGGTAGGAACATCCGAGGCAAATTCTGCTGCCGCTCGATGATTAGCTGGTGCTCGGGCGGTGTTGAAGCTATCGGCTCAACCCTAGCGCATAGAATGCTTTTTGAACCCTGCTGATCGTCAAACTCGCAGTCATGAGAGATCGCGATAGCAAGGGAAACATATCCCGCAGCAAAAAAAACCGTTCTTCCTGCAGAATCATTAAACGGCTTATCTGAAACAATCCAGCCCCTTACGTTACGGGGAAACGTCTGTGGCCTGACATACTGAATCGGCCGCGGCGCGAGTACGATCGGAATGTCGGTGAATACATCGCCTTGGCTGAGTTCCGCACGCGGTTCGCCCGTCCACCAAGCGCCCGACGGTGACACTCTCTAGCCCGCGAGCGAGTCGAAATCTGGGAGGAAAACGTCCCTCGTCTCAGGCCAACTTTGAATTTGTGTAATAAGCCGCCCCCAAGAACCAGACGGTACATAGTCGGCTGAATGAATCCGGTTGGCCTGACTTATTGAGGTGCTCGCCCAAGTCATAAAAGCTTGTGTTAGCGGTATTTTGGGTTGTAACTGCGTGATGGCAAAAGCAACGAACGACATGCCAACAACCATTTTTAGTCCACTCAGGTTCCGCCTTTTTTTAGAATTTATCGGCTGAATTGCGGACGCAATTAGCATGCCGCGGTCTTGCCATGCGGCCGGATTGTAATTTGAGAACACTTCTATTGTTGCGCTCATGTCTGTTCTCCCGTAGGCACTTGTTGCTTTATCTGCTTTAGTCGATCAATCAACGCCTCAAATAAGGCTGTACGAATATGAATTCTAACGACAGGATCCAGCGCAACTTTATGGGTAGACGAAATCTTCACGATTGAGAAAGGCGATATATGGTAAAAATCGAGACAAGCCTCCCTTCCCGATACGCCCGCCCCAATAAGGTTGGCAACCAATGACGTTGTCTGCTCTGGTTCGCGACTGATCTCTTCGAGTGTCACCTTTTGTAACTGCAAATGGTCAATGATTTCCCTGAGCGAGGGCTGCTGCATAGCATCGACTGACGCGAGAAAAGTTTCCAACCTATCAGCTGCAAAATTGATAATCAAAAGCGAGCGTAGCCCACCATCGAGTTTAGTTTGACCAAATAGAAACTTTATCCTGTCATCGGAATAAATTGCGTTCGCCGTATCCGCGACGTAACGTCTGTCCGGAACCTGTGCTGATTCCAGGTTTATACCTATGCTCATCGTCGTCCGGCCGGCGACGCTTGCCTCGTTGTGCATTTGCACATCAATGACCGCACCCTCACCTATTCGGTGAGCTACGGAACGCGTGGCTTCGAGGCGACGTTTAGGACTACTCATAAGACTGAACAGTATAGCACGCTATCTGACTATGTAACCTTATGAAAATACAATGGAAACTAACTGTCTGGCCGCAGCTCGTCGGGATTGACGGGCTGGTCCAATTCTGCCTGCGCGGTATGCAATTCGTCGAAGATCGGCCACAGTTCCGCCGGCAGTGCTTGAGGCTCGAAGTCAGCGACCGTCAGGCGCGCGCCCTCACGCTCGAGTAGTAGCTTATTGCGCTTCAGGTAAGTCGCTTCTGCCTCGTATATCGGCGGGTCGTTCGGGAAGTGTTCAGCGACGACGCCACGTTCGATTATCCACCAGTCAGCAACCCAGACTGAAGGAATGCCTAGGCTGAACGATGGCGAATTTGCGAGCACTTCAGCGCTTGGCGTACCCTTGCGAATAAAGCGGGTCCGAATAAAGCGGGTCAGTGCAACTTTCCCGCGGGCAATGCGCGGATCGAGGTCCGGGAAGGCGGGGCGAGGCGTAAGCTCGCGACAATGTCGATGTCGAGCTGATCTCCCAACTGATCGCGCAGTGCGGGCGGGTTGCATTGACCGTCGAGCACAATCTCGTGCAAGAAATATACCGTACAATTCAGGTAGCCCGAACCAGGGGGGCGCATGCCCATCACCACCAAAGACGTGATTTCACTTAGCGAAGCGCGCTCGCGCCTCTCCGAGATCGCGGACGAGGTGCGGGCCGGGTCGGAGAAAGTCATCACCAAGAACGGCCAGAGTTATGTTGCCCTGATCGACGCCGATCGGCTCGATTATTACCATCGACTGGAACAGGAGCGCATTCACCTGTTGCTGATCGAGGAAGCCAGTAAGGGTTTGGACGACGTAGCCAATGGCAAAGTGAAAGATGCCCGCCAGGTACTTCGTCGCCTGACCGCCAGGCGGCGCACCGCATAAGAAAAGGTCTTCTTTACTCCGGCCCCACGAAGCCGATGTACGCGCCACAGGCGTCGGCGGGAGTTGCGAGCATTGCGTGCTCACCGGTGTTGCGCACGCCGCGCGCCAGAGGCGGCATGCCATGTTCCTGCATCCAACGCGCGGCAGCGCCCATGCTGGTGGTGCGGTACAACGCCTGGAACGGTCCAGGACCGCGGCGCTCCAGCGCATCGGCAGCCGGTCCCGGAGCGTAGGGCTGGGCGATGCCGAGACCGGTGGGACCCAACTGGAACACTGCCATGTTCGACATAATCACGGTGCCGCGCTGCAATGGCGGCTGAGGCAGGCCCAGCACTTTGGCGTAAGTCGCTGCGGCAGCCTCGGCATCCCGAGTGACGATGTAGGCGCGCTCGAGCGTGTACACACCGTTGGGGTGATTGCCGGCAATCGGCACCTGCTTGCGGCGCTCCTCAATCGGCGTCAGGTGCTGGATGAAGACGATCGGCAGCGGGTTCCTGGGGCCGAGCACCGCGGCTTTCCATCGTAACTCCTGCCCGGCCGGAGTTCGCCGGCCGCCTTCAATCGCATCGCCCACGTCGACGCCGCGGCCGCGCATTGCAGCCACATCCGCAGTCAAGTCGTCGCTTTGCAGAATGATGTAGCGTATGCCGCCGCCCGCCGCGATGAAGTCTGCCAGACCGGCATCCGAGGTCCCGTGCCGACCCGCGGCCTGGTGCTCAGCCTGATCGCGGATCGCCAGCAACTCGACGTAGTCGTCCTGGAGAAATGCGATCGCATTGTGGGTGCCCCTGCCGGGATGCGTGCCACCCGGATAGATGTTGAAGCCCAGCTTGTGGTACTGCTCGATGCCCTGCGGCAGGTCGGGCACGCAAATCATCACGTGGTCGATACGGGTAAACATAATTGGCTCCGAAGGGAATGTGGGAACAGGAAGCGGGACACCCGTTATGCTGGGCCAACTCCGCGGGAAAGTAAATCCTGCGGCGGCCGATTCGCTATAATCCTGCGCCTACGCGTCGAGCGACGTCATTTCGGGAACTCAGGAAAGCACACATGGGAGCGATTGCAGATTTGATCAGGAAAATTCCGGCGGCAGCGAAATATCGGGCCGCGCTGGAAGCGATGGAGCGGGAGAACGTGCAGCTAAGGGCGGAAAACGAGGACCTCAAGCAGGAACTCGCGCAGTACCTCCAGCAATGGGAAACGCTCGATGGCGACGCGGTGACGACGCTTGTTTATCTGTCGCAGTACGAGCGCGGCCATTCGCACGAGATCGCGGCGACCAACAAGGTCAATCCGCAGACCGTCGAGGCGTACCTCAAGTTCCTCGCGCAGCACGCTTACGTTCATCCGCCCGAGAACGGCGAAGCGGGCTACGGCATCGCGTACAAGGGCCGGCGTTATCTGCGCGATCGCGGCCTGCTCAAGCCGTCGAAGCCAAAAGCGAAGTCCCGAACGGCCAAGACACGCATCGCGACGTCCGCGAAGAAAACCCGCAAACGCCGCTGAACTTATTGAGAATCGTGAAAGTGGATGACAAACTTTCCCCTCACCCTAGCCCTCTCCCCGCAAGCGGGGCGAGGGAACACTCCCTCTCCCGTCCAAGCGGGAGAGGGGGCCTTGAGCGTTAGGCCTTGCGCTCTTTTCTGACGAACCCGCCGAGCTTCTCCTTCCACTCGTCCGAGTGCATGCAGCCGACCCACGCCTCATTGTCGAAGCGCAGGCCGGCCGTGACGCCGGTCTCCTGCGACTGGTTGAGCGCAGACTTGGCCTGAATCACCGCGATCGGCGGGTTCGCGGCGATGCGCTGGGCGAGTCCCATGGCTTCCTCCATGACCTTGTCGTGCGGCACGACCTTGTTCACCATTCCGAACGCTGCCGCTTCCTGCGCGTCCCAGCGCCGGCCGGTGAAAATGAGTTCCTTCGCCTTCTGGATGCCGACGAGCCGCGGCAGCCGCTGGCACGCTCCGCCTCCCGGAAAGAATCCGTGCGTCACTTCCGGCAGCGAGAAGACCGCGCGCTCGGACGCAATGCTGATATCGCACTGAAGGGCGAGCTCGAAGCCGCCCGCCATGCAGTAGCCGTTGATTGCCGCGATCACCGGCTTGCGCAGGCCGGCGATCACGCTGGTCCATTTTGCGACCATGGTATGGCGATCGTGCACCATGGCCTCGGTGCTGCGGGTGGAGCGCTCCTTCAGGTCGGCGCCGGTGCAGAACGCCCGGTCGCCGGCGCCGGTGATGACGATGACCCGCACGTCGTCGCGCAAGTCGAGTTGCGGCAACAGCGTCATCAGCTCGGTGCGCAGTTGAGTGTTGAGTGAGTTCATCGCCTCGGGCCGATTCAGCGTGACGACGGCGACGCCGTTTTCGACGGTGAGGAGGTGGAGCGGAGCGGTAGCGTTCATGTGCTGTCCTCGGAGTGGGCGCCGGAATGCCCCCGGTGCAGGTAGGGTGAATTCCGCATTGTATAGTGTATAGGGGACAGACCACTAAGCCGAAGGCTTAGTGGTCTGTCCCCTAATGGCTTTACAATGGTCACCGGAGGATCCGGGATGACGATTCTGGCGGCGGCGTGGGACAGCACCGGCGAGCGGCGCGCCCTGCGGGTCGCGATAGGCGCGCTGGCCATGCTCGTGGCAGCCTCCCCGTGCATTGCCCAACCAGCGGTGGCGCTCGCCGACTATCCGGTCAAAACGATCCGCATCATCGTTGCGTCTTCTCCGGGCACGGCAAGCGATATTTTCGCGCGCTCGCTCAGTGAGGATCTGAGCGACTTCTACGAGCAGAGAGTCATCGTCGACAACCGCCCGGGCGCGGGCGGGCTAATCGGCAATATCCGGGTGTCGAAAGCGAACCCCGACGGATACACGCTCGGCATGATCGACGTCACGCGCGTCATCACCGAACTCATGCGTGACCCGCCTCCGTATCGGGCTCTGGCAGACATCATCGGCGTCACGCACGTCGCGTCGATCACCAACGTGCTGGTAACGGTGCCTTCGATGCTCGCGCGCTCCGCACCGGAATTCGTGGAATACGCGCGCGCAAGCTCAGGCGAGCTCAATTATGCCTCCCTTGGCATCGGGTCGGCGTCGCATCTGGCCGGTGAATTATTCAACCGCGCGCTCGGCATCAACGCGGTGCACGTGCCGTACCGGAATCTGTCCGACTCGTTCATCGAAATTGCGCTCGGGCGCGTGCATTACGCCATCTATACGCTGCCGGCGGTGCTGGGGCCGGTGCGCGAAGGACGAATTCGCGCGCTCGCCGTGATGACGCCGAAGCGCAGCCCCGCGCTGCCCGCCGTGCCGGCTATCGCGGAGGTCGGTCTGCCCGAGGCGCAGGTCGACACCTGGTCGGGCATCGTTGCGCCCAGGGGCACGCCGCGGCGCATAGTCGAGCAGTTGCACGGCGACATCGTGCGCGGGCTGCGCAAGGCGGCGCTGCGCGAATTGTTCGCGCGCCAGGGTGCCGAGTCGACGCCCGAAAGCACGCCGGAGGGTTTCACGCGGATGATGCGCGGCGAATATCTGCGCTACCAGGCGCTCATTCGCGAAGGCGGCATCAAGCCGGAGTAGCACGTCGAAAAAACCCGCAACGCGGCGCTACAGGAATGCGAAACAAGTCTCCGCCGCACCGTTGAGTTCCGAATGAGGATACACCGAACCTCCGCAATGATTCCTGGACTCGACCTTATGCGCTGCGCGCGGCTCATCGCGTTTTGTTGCACGCTTGCTGCCAATGCCGCGCTGGCGCAGACACCTCAGCCGGTCCAGCCGGTAGAGGGACAGGCCGGCAAAGACGTGGTGTGGATACCGTCGCCGCGCGATATGGTCGAGAAAATGCTCGAGATGGCGCGCGTGACGCCGCAGGACTACGTCATCGATCTGGGCTCGGGTGACGGGCGCAACGTTATCGCTGCCGCCCGGCGCGGGGCGCGGGCGCTCGGCGTCGAATACAACCCTGATCTCGTCGCCGTCTCACGGCGCGCCGCGGCTGCGGCAGGCGTCGCCGACAAAGCCGCGTTTGTGCAGGGCGATATGTACGAGGCCGACATCTCGCAGGCGACGGTCCTCATCCTGTTCCTGTTGCCCGACAGCCTCGCCAGACTTTCCGGAAAGTTCCGCGACCTGAAGCCCGGCACCCGCATCGTTTCGAATACGTATGAGGTCAGCGGCTGGTATGCGGACGAAACCGGCAGGACCACGCCGTGCCCGAGCTGGTGTATCGCGAGCCTGTACGTGGTGCCGGCCAAGGTCGCAGGCACGTGGCGTTTGCCTGACGGCGAACTCACGCTCAGGCAGGACATGCAGTCCGCCTCCGGCGCGTTCGAACTGGACGGCATCAGCCTGACGGTCGAGAACGGTTGGCTGCGCGGAAACGAAATCAGTTTTTCGCTCAACGGCGTTGCTTACTCAGGCCGCGTCAATGGCGACACCATGGAAGGCACCGCGAAGGGCCGCACCACGCGCGCGTGGCACGCGATCCGCTTGCCGTAGGAAACGAACTCAGCGCTTCGCCGGGGAGGAAAGGAGGAAAGGAGCTCGAAATACGCGTTCTAGAACTTATGCGTATAGCCAACCTGCCAGGATTTGAGGTCCTTATCCCCGTAGCCTTTGACGTAGCGGAATTCAAGCTCGTTGTTTTTGTCCAACCCGAAGCTGGGCCCGGTAATATACTTCCGGACACGCTGACCGTCAGTTCCATCAATCGAATTGATTTTCCGAAATGCCAATGTCCACTCCCATTTTTCATTGAACTTGTACTTCAGGCCGGGCTCGACATAAGCGTAGTTGAAGTTTTGCTGGTTGTTGATACTCCGGCCCACGCCGCCGCGAACGTAGTAGCCGATACTTTCGTTGAAATCCCTGTTGTGACGAAGGCGAATGAAAAGTTTCGTCTCTCTGGCGCGAAGTCCATCGCTGTCGGCGTTGGCATCCTGGTTGCGATCAATCAACAATTCAACTAGATTTATGAGGCTCTCTTTAGAAAATTCCCAACCGGGTTTTACCGTGACCGCGTCGTTCATCATTCCTGTTTCGTTGTCTTTCTCAGATTCATACTCCAGCCCGATACGCGCGCCGTCAGCATGAGCGGCGCCATAAGCAAACAAGACCACTAATCCCAGATACCTCATAGGTGTCCTCGATGGTTGCGTCCGAAAAAAGCGCAGGATGCGCCTTTGCGGAAAGTTACCCTGGATCGCCGAAGTCTTCTTTACTCCGGCTCCACGGAGCCGATGTACGCCCCACCGGCGTCGCCGGGAGTTGCGAGCATTGCCTGCTCACTCCGCAGAAAAGTAAACCGATCGATAGTTATCCCGCTTGCGCGCTAAGCCTCGCGCACCTTTCTGGGTAGAATGTTGAAAATTTGAATCCAAGGAGAAGCACATCATGAACGCAGCTATTCTAACGGACCGAAAGAGTAAGGGGACAGACCACTAAGCCGATTGCGAAGCGCGCTGACGGAGCCGTTGTCTCAGCCGTTCAACGCGCCTGCCCAGTATTGCGGAGATCTCGTCTTTGAATCGCTGGTTACCGAGCGCGAAGCCACCATTGGCTGCGCTTCGGATCTCTTTCAGATCTTCTTCGTCCAGTTCGAATTCAAACAAGCGGCGGTATGCCGCAGCCCGCTGCTCGGGTGTCTCACCGAGCGCGATATAACCGTCATGCGGCGTAACGAGAGCTGACGCGCGGAGGCCGCCGTTTGCCCGGTAGCTGGACCAGGGATAGTCGCGGGGATGCGGAACCATGCCTGCACGGACCGGATTCAGTTCGATGTAGCGCTGGCACTTAAGAAGATAGCCTTGCCGCTGTACCAGGCTGGATTTGAAACGGCCTTCCCATAATGTCCCGCTTCGCCGGTGGACCCGATTGACATATTGAACATAGCGCTGTCCGAGGTGCTTCATGAGCAGCGAGGCGCTATCGGTCTCTGAGGGGGTGACGAGCAGGTGTACGTGATTGGTCATCAGCACGTAGGCGTGGACGTCGCATTCGAGGCGCTGGGCCAGTTGGTCGAGGTGGCGCAGGTAAAACCGGTAGTCTTCCTCGGCGAAGAAGCAGGCGATACGGTTGTTTCCCCGCTGAATGATGTGCAGGGGGACGCCTGCAAACTTAACACGTGCGCGCCGTGGCATACTGGTACCTCCCTGGGCTGTGCCTCAAATACAACGAGTACAACGCGGCGATGGGGCTATACGCTGACAGGCTGGCTTGGCTTAGTGGTCTGTCCCCTTAGGAGAAGCGATGAGTGAATTGAACGGCAAGGCCGCGTTGATTACGGGCGCGTCGCGTGGAATCGGCCGGGCGGTGGCGCTGCGGCTGGCTGCGGAAGGGGCTGCGATCTATCTCGCGGCGGACGGCACGGAGACGGAGCTCGACGCAAGTGCCACGGCCTGCCGGCAAGCCGGCGCCCCTGACGCGGCATGGGGCGTGCACGACCTCGCGCGCATGGGGGCGGCCGAGGCCATGGTGGCTGCAGCGCATCGACGCATGCGCCGCATCGACATACTGGTGAACAACGCCGGCATTCGCGTGCGCAAGGCGTTCGGGGAATTCTCGCACGAAGAGTTCGAGCGGGTGGTGGCGGTGAATCTGCGCGCGCCGTTTTTTGCGAGCCAGGCGGTAGTGCCCATCATGCGCGCGCAGGGAGGCGGGCACGTGATCCACATGGCGAGCCAGCTCGGCATCGTTGCTTCTCGCTACGGGGCCGTCTACAACCTCACCAAGGCGGGTCTCATCCAGCTCACCCGCTCGATGGCGCTCGAGTTATCGGCGGACGGCATCGCGGTCAACGCCGTCTGCCCGGGGCCGGTCTCCACCGAAGGTTTCGTGGCGGGCCGCAACCCCGGGGAGCTCGAGCAGCGCGCACGCGATGTTCCGATCGGCCGCTTCGGAACCGTCGAAGAAGTTGCCGGCGTGGTGGCGTTTCTGGTCTCGAAAGACGCCGCTTACGTCATCGGCCACGCGCTCGTGATGGACGGCGGATACATCGTGCATTAGAAGGGGACAGACCACTAAGCCATCGGCTTAGTGGTCTGTCCCCTAGTGGCGCTAGTGGCGAATTGCGGCGGATCAAACGCGGTGATTCGTGGCAACGTGCCCTTGAACAACTCAACTTCTACCAGCGTGGTATGTGCGCTGCAACCCTGCGTAAGTTTCGAGGTGCCTTTGTCCAGCGTGAGCACGTTTGGGTTGCCGTGTTTTTCCAGCGAATCGTCTTGTGACGGATCAAGCGGGTCAAACCACGCGCCGGTCGGCAGCACCACCACGCCGGGGCGCACACCGTCGTCTATTTTTGCACCCGCAAGACACGCGCCGCGATCGTTATAGACGCGTACCACGTCGCCGGCCCTGATGCCGCGCACGGCTGCGTCCCGGGGATGCAGCGTGATGGCTTCGCGTCCTTGTATCTTGGCCGCAAGGCTCACGCTGCCGTGGTCGTATTGGCTGTGCAGCCGCGTTGCGGGCTGATGCGACATCAGATGCAGCGGAAACTTCTTTGCGAGCGGGCTGCCCAGCCACTCGGCCGGCTCGATCCATGCGGGATGTCCGGGGCAATCTTCATAGTTGAACGACGCAATGGCGGGCGAGGTGATTTCAATCTTGCCCGACGGCGTGGGCAGCTTGTTCGCCACCGGGTTTGCGCGGAATTTGCGCAACATCACGGGCGGCTCTTGCGGTGGCGGAACTTCGAGCAGGCCTTCCGACCAGAATGCTTCGAATGATGGCAACTCGATATCAAGCTTGCGCGCGCGCTCGCGCGACCCGTCATACAAATGGCGCAACCACGCGCTGGCGTTGCGGCCTTCGGTGAACTTT
>JACPTJ010000318.1 GCA_016192835.1 Betaproteobacteria bacterium | reverse complement strand
CGAGATCGCGTCGATGCCAAGGTCGTTGGCGAGCATGTAGTAATACGTGTCGGAGGACACGACAAGGGACTTGCGCATGTCCACTGTCCCATAGCCCCCCGGTTTGCTGTCGCGGAAAACGCGACCCCCGAAGTTGAAATAGCCCGGATCGCTGATGGTTTGCTGCGGCGTGCGCTTGCCGTAGGTGAGGGCGGCGGGCGCCATATACGGCTTGAAGGTGGAACCCGGTGGATAGGTGCCCGCGAGCGCGCGGTTGACCATCGGCCGGTCCGGAGAAGTGTTGAGTTCGTTCCAGTTCTGGGGGTCGATGCCATCCACGAACAGATTGGGGTCGAAACCGGGCTTGCTGACGAACGCTAGGACGCCGCCGGTTGCCGGCTCGATCGCGACCAGGGCGCCGCGCCGGTCGCCAAACGCGTGGTAGACGATTTCCTGCAGCTTCGCGTCCAGCGTGAGCACGAGGTTGTTGCCGGAAACCGGCGGCGTGCGTGACAAGGCGCGCATGGCGCGTCCGCCGGAATCGATTTCAACTTGTTCGACGCCGGTCGTGCCGTGGAGGAAACGCTCGTAGCGCTGCTCGAGTCCGGTCTTTCCGATGTAGTCGGTGCCACGGTAATTCCCGAGTTGGCCGCCGGCTTCGAGTTTGTCGAGGTCATGCTGATTGATGCGGCCGATATGTCCCACGACGTGCGAAAAGAGTTCGCTCTGCGGGTACTGACGGAACAGGCGCGCCTTCAGGTCCACGCCCGCAAAGCGATAGCGGTTCGCGGCAAACCGCGCGATCTCGTGGTCCGAAAGACGTGTGCGAATCGGCAGGCTTTCGAAGTTCCTGCTTTCGTCGAGCAGTTTCTTGAAGCGTCGCCGGTCCTTGGGAGCGATTTCGACGAGGGTCGCAAGCTCGTCGATCAACGCATCAAGATTCTCCACTTTACTCGGCGTGATCTCGAGCGTGTAGGCCGAATAATTGTGCGCGAGGACGACGCCATTGCGATCGACGATGACGCCGCGGTTGGGCACGACCGGCACGATCGAGATGCGGTTGGCCTCGGCGAGCGCCTGGTAGTGCTCTTGCATGACGACCTGAAGATAGAAGAACCGCGCGAACAGTACGAGAAACATCACGACCACGAAGCCGGCGATCACCGCGAGCCGCAGCCGGAAATGATGCAATTCGAGCTGCGTGTTCCTGATTTCGGTACCGGGATTGATGGTGATCTCAGGCATGATCCCCTTCAATTTCGGTGTAGGGTGCGCTTGCGCACCGATTGCCGGATGGTGCGCAAGCGCACCCTACACCCATTGCAATTCCCCGTGGCTTGCCGCGGGGATAGGCGCGGGGCACGCGGAGCGACTTTATCGGACGCCATCGAGCAGTTTTTCGAGTTGATCCGCGGGAACCGCGCCCGTTGTACGATGCCCATCGGCGAAAAACAGCGTCGGCGTGCCGCTGATGCCTTTCTGGCGGCCGAACGCCAGGATTTTTTCGATCGGCGTGTCGCAGCTGCCGGAAGCGGCCGGGGCGTTGCCATTGAGCATCCAGTCCATATAGACCTTGCCCCGGTCTTTCGAGCACCACACCGCCTTCGCCTTCTCAACTGAATCCGGCGACAGTATCGGATACAGGAACAGGTAAATCGTGACATCGGTTACCTTGGTAAGCGCCTGGTCGAGGCGCTTGCAGTAGGGACAGTTGGGATCGGTAAAGTACGCGAACTTTCGCTTGCCGTTGCCCTTGACCATCCGAAACGCGAGATTCAGCGGCAACTGGTCGAACTTGATCGCGGTCAGCACGCGCGTGCGCTCTTCGGTAAGATCGGTCTTGCGCGCGACATCGATCAGCCGGCCGCGCACAATCAGAAAATTCACGTTCTCGTCGGCGTAGAAGATCTCGCCTCCTGCAAACACCTCGTAGAGTCCCGCGAGCGGCGTCCTGGTGACGCTTTCCACTTGCATTCCGGGATAGTTTTTCAGCATTCCCAGCTTCACGGCCGCTTCGCTCGCGGCGGAAACACCCGGGATCAACAGGGCCAGGTATAGACAGATGCGCAGCTTGGTCAGCATGGTTGGGGACTCCCTTCCAGAAAACATGGCGAGATCAAGCGCCGAAGCGGCTGGAAATGCGGGCGCGGTCTTTTTCGCTCATCGAGGCGGTCTGGCGGTCAGGATCGATCGACGAAATCCGCACCAGAAATCCGTCCGGCACTTTGCCCGTCAGGCCATAGCTGAGCTGCGCGAACTTTTGCGTGAGGCCAGGTAGCGTAGCTTTATCGCCCACGACAACCCAATAGGTAATCGGTTCGTTGCGGTTGCCTTGAACCGCGATGAGCCGCTTGACCGGCAGCTCGCCATATTTCGTGAGCAGCGTTCCGGCAACCGAGCCGGATACGTCAAAACCCTGCGCTCCGTAGCAGACCTCCGGTTCATGCACCCGCATACTGTCACTTTGGTCGCCGCCATAGGCGATCGAAAGCATGATGCGCCGCCCGGCAGGATTCACATAGGTCCGGGCAAGCACCTGGTTGTAGAGCTTGTCCAGCAGGGCCTGCACGTCTGGACTCGGAGTGATAGGTATGATTGTCGGATCGACCTTCCATTCGCCAATCTGCCGGGGAATCATCGTCTCCAGAACCGGTTTTTCGCGAGTATCGGCGAGTTTCTGCGTCGGTTTCATCGCCAGCGCCAAGCCAGCGCCGGCGAACATCAGCAACGCGGCAATCAGCATGCGCCGATGGATGGATTTCATGT
>JACPTJ010000261.1 GCA_016192835.1 Betaproteobacteria bacterium | reverse complement strand
GCCCTTTGGTAATTCTCGGAGTCGCCGTTTCAGATCCTTCACCGGTATGCTGATCGCGCCGGGAACGTGGCCGGCCGCGTGCTCCTCCGGCGGGCGCACGTCGAGTACAACGACGGAGCGTTTGCGAATCCGCGTCAACAACTCGTCACGCGACACCGGTTCGAGACTGTCCCGATGGCGGTAATAGCGATCGACCAGCTGCCCGATCTCAGCGAGATTTTGTTCGGCGACCCGCCGCAACGCCTTGACCAGAGTGATTACCTCGACGTCAGTCAGCGCATAGATCACCTGTTTGCCGGCCTTGCGGCTGGTCACGAGCCCGGCGCGACGCAATTGCTGCAGGTGCTGCGACGCATTGGTCACGAGAAGGCCGGACGTTTTCGCCAACGCCTCTACGCTGCGTTCACCCTGTGCCAGGATGTCGAGCAATTCGAGTCGATGGCCGCTGCCTAGCGCCCGTCCCACGACGGCGAATTGCTCGAACGCGAGTTTCTTCGGGTGCCCGTCATCCATAGTGTGCAATCTCCCTCCGCTAACCAATATCACATCATTCCATTGACAAATGGAATGATGTCGATCAGGCTAGCGCGGTCTTGGGGTTGATGTCAATGGCCATGCCAAAACTTCCGGAACTGATGGAACACACGACTCTGGCCGTCTTAGCCGTGCTAGGCGCGTTGACCTCGATTCCGGCTGGAACCTCAGCGGCTCCGGATTCGCCTGCCGGCAACTCGCCGCGGCAATTCGCCTACACGAACCGACTGGTCGATTCCAACGACCCGTACCTGTTGCTGCACGCGCATAATCCGGTGGATTGGTATCCGTGGGGTTCCGAAGCGCTGTCGCGGGCGCGCCGGGAAAACAAGCCGATCTTCGTGTCAGTGGGCTACAGCACGTGCTATTGGTGCCACGTGGCCGAACGCACGATCTACTCCGATCCCAAGATCGCAGAGTTGATGAATAAATGGTTTATCAACATCAAAGTGGATCGCGAACAGCGGCCGGATCTCGATGAAATCCACATGCTGGCCACGCAGATCATCACGGGAAGGGGTGGCTGGCCCAACAACGTTTTTCTCACCCCCGACCTGAAACCGTTCTTTGCGGGCAGTTACTTTCCCCCGGCCGATGACGGGTTCGGGCGGCCTGGGTTTCCCACCGTATTGAAAGCTATTAACGAGGCGTGGACCGATCGCCGGCAGACGGTGCTTGCTGATGCCGAGCGGGTGCACGCGGCAATGCGACAAGCTCAAGAGCAGTCAACAACAACACCGGTGCGCACTTCCCCCGGCGAATGGCTGAGAACGGCGCGAGAAAAGCTCAGGCAACAATTTGATCGCAACGAGGGAGGATTCGAGTTCACGCGCGGTAATCCAAAATTTCCGCGTGAACCCGCGCTCGCGATGCTGATCACCGACTATAAGATCAACCGCGATCGGCAGTCGCTCGATATGCTTACGCAAACCCTCGACGCGATGGCGTACGGCGGTATATACGACCATGTCGGCGGCGGCTTTCATCGTTACAGCACGGATCCGCGCTGGTCGATACCGCATTTTGAAAAAATGTTGTACGACAACGCTCAGCTCATGAGGATTTACGCCGAAACATTCCAGCTAACCGGCAATCCTCTCTACCGCCACATCGCACGAGAGGTCACCGAATACTTGTTACGTGAGATGACCGGCACTGAAGGCGGTTTTTATACCGCACAGGATGCCGAAGTAAACGGAGAGGAAGGGGCGAGCTACTTGTGGAGCCGCGCCGAGATCGCAGCGGCGCTCGGGCCCTCGGAGGCCAAGCGGTTCTTGGCGATCTACACGTTGACCCCGTTGCCACAACAACCCGACGACCGCCTCCTCACTGGAGATGAGCGCGGCGTACTGCGAATCCCGCGGAGGGATGGCAAGTCCGACACCAAGACAACGGTCGAAACACTGCCGGATTCGATCGCGCAAGTCGCCCCATTGCGCGCGAAGCTCCTCGCGGCTCGCAACGGCCGAGTTCAGCCCGCTCGCGATGACAAGATGATCGTGGGATTAAACGGCCTGGCCATTGGCGCCTTTGCCGTGAGTGGCACGGCGCTACGCGAGCCGCGTTATGTTGCCGCCGCAAAACGGGCAGCCGAATTCATGTGGGCGCGCGCCTTCAATCCGAAGACAGGCCGGCTCATGCATGAGGTTTACCGCGGAAAGGCGCAAACCGAAGGTTTTCTCGAGGACTACGCGCTGCTTGGCGGCGGATTCTTGTCGCTGTTCGACGCGACGCGCGAGCGCGTGTGGCGGGAACGCGCCGTCACTCTCGCCGACGCCATCGTGCGGCGATTCGTAAAGGCGGACGGGACAGTGTCCACGACGACATACGAAAAGGAACTGCTGCTTGCTCCGCGGGACTTCGGCGATAACGCTTACCCGTCCGCCACCTCCGCGGCGATAGCACTGCTTGCGCGCCTCGGCGCCGCCACCGCGAACGAAAAATACAATCGCGCCACCTCGATCATCATCGCCCGTATCGGCGCAAAGCTCGCCGGCAATCCGAGCGCGTGGGCAACGGCGGTGGCGGCGTTGAACGAACCGGCTACGGCGAGCCGGTTCAGCGCTTCGCAATCTCAACCCCCGCAAACCGTCCAGAGCATGGACACGGCGTCATTTGTCCGCGCCGTCGCGGCTGCGCGAAGCACGACAGACCGCGACGAAATCATCGTCACGGTCGACATCGCCAAGGGCTACCACATCAACGCGAATCCGGCCTCATTTGATTTCCTGATTCCAACGAGCGTGAGCTTCGAAGGGCTGGGTCCGGCGCAGATTGTTTATCCAAAACCCATTCGCTTCAAACCCAGCTTTGTACCCGGTGCTTTAAACGTATACGAAGGCACGGCGAAAATTATGGCCACGTTTCCAGTGGGCGCACTCAAGGCGCGCAAGGAACTACGCGGCACACTTACCGCCCAAGCTTGCAATGATGAGGTTTGCTTGCCCCCGTCCAAGCTCCCGATCTCAGCAAAGGCACCTTGATCCACGCTGGCCTAAGCTTCGCGCGCAAAGCGTCAGACCTTCGATCCTTGCGCGCTCTAACCGCGACGCTCACAAACATGTAGCCGACGTCGGAGACGTCCGTTGAATACGCAACAATCGTCGTCTTCAGGTCTTTCGCGGTCAGCTCTTTGCGGATCCCCTCCAAGGCGCGAGATGATGGTCGATACGGCGTCCGAAGCCATCCGACAACGTGCTTGTCCACCCTGCAAAAAAAAACGGGAAGGCACCCGGGAGAATGGCTTTCCCGTATCGCGTTGGTCAGCACGCCGCGGCCGAGCTTGTAGCGGTAGTTGTTGGTGACGGGATCGGGCACCGCCGACACCACCGAGTTGGCCGGCGCGCCGGGGAAGTTGAAGTTGCCCATGGCCACCCCTTCCCGCATTTCATCGGAGACGATCGCCACCGCGACAAACTGGCCCTCGGTCGTCTTGATGTGTCCGTCCTTCATTAAATTGTTGAAGTTGAGATCCGCATCGAGCACGCCTTGCGGCTGGCCGGTCTGCACATACACCGTGTCATTGTGCACTTGGACGAAATCGCCCGACTCGATGCCCTTTTTCTTGGCGTCATTGGGATGAACGATGAGGAAGGGGTAGGGCCAGCGCTGCGACATATACGGTTTTCTCAGGTCGTCGAAGCCGGACTGCCAGGTTTCGTTGATGCGGCCGTTGGTGACCCAGATCTCACTTTTCTCAGCGCGCGGCTTCACCGCGTCGTAGAATTGGATCCAGCCGGCAAACTTCCAGGGGCTCTTGAGCAAGATGGCCTTGCCCGAGTGGGTATTGAAGGCATGCAGCCACTGGCGCTTTACCTCCGGTCCTTCGATCTCATCCCAGTCGTTGGCCGGATCGTGCAGGCGCGGCGTGCCGATCAGCTTGCCGTCCTTCATGCGGATCGGTGTCTGAATGCCCCCGGTGCCATAGGTGCGCAGCAGCTCCTGGGCCGGCGTCCTCAGCTCCTTGGCCTTCACCACCAGCGGGTGATAGTTGAGCACGCCGTTGCGGCCGAAGCGCGCCGCTTCCTCGAAGACATCGTTGGAGTTCTTCCAGTCATAGCTGGAAAAGCCCATCTTGTGGGCGAACTTCTGCACCGCCCACCAGTCGGGCTTGGCGTCGCCCGGCGCATCGTAGAATTTGGAGTAGAGGCGCAGACGCCGCTCCGAATTGCAGCGGGTGAAGTTGTCCTCGCCCCAAGTCGCCGCCGGCAGCACGATGTCGGCATACTCGGCGCCCACCCTGCGAAGCCATCATGGCTGCCACCCAAGTGGTGCCGAAGACCCAGGCGAATTTCACCTGGTCGGACATCACCCACTGGTCGAGGTTGAAGGACTTCTTGCGCCGGCCCGGATACTTCTCGGGGTTGAGCCAGCCGGAGCCGCCGCCGGCGCCCATCATGCCGCGCTGGTGGCCGCCGCCGCGGGAGATCATGCGCCCGGGCCGGTTGCCGGCGCCGCAGATCAGACCCAGCGCGGAGAGCGAGGCCGTGTTCATGTAGTTGTTGGACCAGTAGTTGCCCTTTTCCAGCATGAATGAGGTTTTCGGGCGCTTGCCATTGACCGGCCTGGCGATCCACTCGGCGGCCTTCGTGATGTCGTCCGGATTAAGGCCCGTGATTTTCGCCGCGACGTCGAGCCTCGATTCCTCCTGGGACAGAATGAATTTCTTGTAGTCCTCCCAGTCGCTCTGCCAGATACCCCAGGTGGTGCGCCACTGCCAGCCGGTGTTGCGGGTGCCGCGACCGTAGC
>JACPTJ010000317.1 GCA_016192835.1 Betaproteobacteria bacterium | reverse complement strand
GAGCGACTGAGGAACGGCGTCGGCATCTTGTTGATGTACCACGCCACGGCAAGCGCGATGCCGAGACCGAGCAGCAGGCCGATCAGGATGCCGATCAGCAGCGAACCGCTGCCGTTCCTGCCCCTGCCCGATTTCTGGCTCGGCTTCTTGTAGTCTTTGCTCATGGACTCATCTTACATTTTTTCCACCGCCGCGACACCCAGCAGCGCGAACGCGTTGCGTAAGACCTGGCCTACGGCCGTCACCAGCGCGAGCCGTGCCCGGTTTAGCGGCATTTCCGGCACCAGAATGCGCGTGGCGTTGTAGTAGCTGTGAAACTCGGCCGCAAGCTCGCGCAGATAAAATGCGATGAAGTGCGGGGACAGCTCGCGCGCCGCGTTTGCCACGACTTCCGGATACTCGATCAGGCGCGAGAGCAACGCCATTTCCCCGTCCAGCGTGAGCGGCGCCGGATCAGCCGTCTGCAGCCCGGCTGCATCGCCACCCCATTGCTCGTGCACACTGCAAACCCGCGCATGCGCGTACTGCACGTAGTAAACCGGGTTGTCGGTGCTCTGCGATTTGGCGAGGTCGAGATCGAAATCGAGATGCTGGTCGCTTTTGCGCAGCACGTAAAAAAATCGCGCTGCGTCGTTGCCGACTTCCTGCCGTAACTCGCGCAACGTCACGAATTCGCCCGCGCGCGTCGACATCGGCACTTTCTGGCCGCCGCGATAGAGTACTGCGAACTGCACCAGCGCCACGGTGAGCCGCGCGGGATCCACACCGAGCGCTTCGAGCGCGCCTTTCACGCGCGGAATATAGCCGTGATGATCGGCGCCCCATACGTCGATCACGAGGTCGAATCCGCGCTCGAACTTGTTGAGGTGATAGGAGATATCGGACGCAAAATAGGTGTACTGGCCGTTTTCGCGCTGGATGACGCGGTCTTTTTCGTCGCCGAACCGGCTTGAGCGAAACCAGCGTGCGCCGTCCTGCGTATAGAGGTGCCCGGCCGCCTCGAGCCGGGCGGCCGCGCGCTCGACGAGTCCTGAGTCGTAAAGCGATTTTTCGGAGAACCATTGGTCGAAGCTGACGCCGAACTCGAGCAGGTCGTGGCGGCAGTCGCCGAGCTGCTCGGCGAGCACGAAATCGTGGATGTAAGCATAGTCCGCGCCGAGCAGCGACTTGGCTCCGGCGATCAACGCATCGAGGTTCGCCTCCGGTTCGCGCTCGGCGTCCGGCGCGTGCTGGAACAGCGCGCTCACCTCGCGCAGATAGCGGTCGCCGTGCGCGGTCCGGATCTGGTGCGCCATCTGGCACACGTAATTGCCCTGGTAGGCGTTGGCCGGAAACGCGAGGCGGGTACCGCCCTCCTCCAGGTATCGCAGCCAGGTCGACAGCACCAGAATGTCCATCTGGCGGCCGGCATCGTTGACGTAGAACTCGCGCTGCACGTCAAAGCCCCTAGCCGCGAGAACGTTGGCAAGGCTGGCGCCAAACGCGGCGCCGCGGCCATGGCCAACGTGCAGCGGTCCGGTTGGATTGGCGGAAACGAACTCGACTTGGACTTTCTTGCGCTGACCGGCGTGGCTGCGGCCAAATTCGGCCCCTGGTGCCAGGTTGTGCGGGACCACAGAGCGCTTGACCTCGGGCTTGAGAAAAATGTTGATGAACCCGGCGCCTGCCACTTCGGCTTTGGCAACATAGGGGGACGCCGGCAGTGCGGCGATGAGCGCCGCGGCGATGTCGCGCGGGCTGCGTTTCATCGCTTTGGCAAGTTGCAACGCGCTGTTGCATGCGTAGTCACCATGCAGCGCCTGCTTCGGGCGCTCGATCACGATCGCGGTACCCTGCACCCCGGGTGCAACGCAGGCGAGCGCTTCTTCCAGCAAACCCGCGACGTGGGCGCGCAATTCAGGGAATGCCTGGGTCGCCATGTGGTGTCCGTCAAATTCCGCTCAGGCCAATGCGCCAGGCGCTATCGGCGAAGTCCGGTTGTCGTAGATAGGGTGAGTTAGTTTGAGCATGACAGACCGTGGCTCGTCATTGCGGTTTGCGTCCGGACGCCTGAAAAGCTGCGAATTTTAGCATGCCATGGCACCCCCGCCCGCGAACGTCATCCCTCATAGTTCCAGCGGGTCGACGTCGAGCGCCCAGCGGACCTTGCGTCCGGCCGCGTGATCGACCCGGGCACGCCATGCGCCCAGAAAAGCGTGCAGCGCCGGGCGGGAGCGTGATTGCACCGTCAGCTGCGCGCGCTCGAGCCCGGCCCGGCGGGGCATGCCTGCCGGCACCGGGTCGTAAATCGTGACCCCACCCGCCATTTTGGCGCCGTCACGCGCGGCGTGCAGCAGAAACTCGAGCGCGGTTTCCAGGCGGGATGCCTCGGCGCGCAGCACTGCCTGGTACATGAACGGCGGAAATCCCGCCTGCCTGCGTTCGGCCAGCAACTCTCTGGCGAAAGCCGGATAATCGTCACGGCGCAGCGCCTGATAGAGCGCATGCGCCGGGAAGTCAGTCTGTATCATCACCCTGCCGCGGCTGGCGCCGCGTCCCGCGCGTCCCGCGACCTGTGTCAGGCGTGCAAACAGGCGCTCGCTGGCGCGGAAATCAGTGCTATAGAGCGAGCTGTCAGCGTTGACCACGCCGACCAGATTCAGTTGCGGGAAATCGTGGCCTTTGGCGAGAATCTGCGTGCCGACCAGGATATCGACTTCCTGCGCGTGGATCTGGCGGCGCATTTCCTGCCAGGAATCTTTGCGGCGCGTGCTGTCGCGGTCGATGCGCAGGATGCGTGCGGCCGGGAAGATGCGCGCCAATGCGCCTTCAATGCGTTGCGTGCCCTGCCCCAGCGGCTTCAGGTCCTGGTTGCCGCACTGCGGGCACGCTGTAGGGATGCGCTCCTGGTGGCCGCAATGATGACAGCGCAGACGCTGATCCTGGAGGTGCAGCACGAGCTTGGCGGAACAGCGCCCGCAACCTGAAGTCCAGCCGCAGCTTGGGCATATCAGCACCGGAGCAAAGCCGCGGCGGTTGATGAAAACCAGGCTTTGCTCGCTGCGTTTCAGGGTTATGCGCAGCGCGTTGAGAAGTGCCTGCGACATGCCGTCGATCAGCGGCTCGCGTCGCGTGTCGATGCACTCGATGACGGGAGGCATCGCATTCACACGCCGTGTCAGGACCAGCATCCGGTAGCTGCCATTGAGTGCTTTATGGAACGTTTCCAGCGCGGGCGTCGCGGAGCCGAGCATGATCGGAATCGCGCGCTGTTTGGCGCGCCACAGAGCGAGGTCGCGCGCTGAATAACGCAAGCCATCCGTTTGCTTGAAGGAGGCGTCCTGCTCTTCATCGACGATGATCAGTCCGAGTTCAGGCAGTGGCGTGAATACCGCGAGCCGCGTGCCGAGCACAATGCCGGCTGCGCCGGATTGCGCGGCCAGCCAGTTATGTAAGCGCTCGCTCTCATTAAGACCGCTGTGCAGAGCCACCAGCCGTGTATCGGGGAAGCGCGTCCGCACCCGCGCTTCGAGTTGCGGCGTCAGATTGATTTCAGGCACCAGTAACAAGGCCTGTTTGCCGCGGGCGAGTGTGTCGGCGACCAGTTGCAGGTATACCTCGGTCTTGCCGCTGCCGGTGACGCCGTGCAACAGCCACGGCGCAAATCCGGCATCTGCATTGCGCAAAGTGTCGACCGCAGTGACTTGTTCGTCCGTCAACGCCGGGCCCGGCGCCACGCGCGGTGCCGCCGCATCGCTTTGCAGGGGTTCGCGCGTGCAAGCCACGCGCTCGATCCAACCCTGTTCGGTCATCGTTTTCAGCGCCGCCGCCGCGCGAGGTGCGACGGCGCGCAACGTAGTTTCATCGATACCGGCCTTGGCCGCGCGCAACAAGCGCAGTAACTCAAGCTTGATCGTTGCGCGCCGCGGCAAGGTTTCGGCGTCAACTGCAAGCCCGGCCCCGGTTAGCCGGTAATGATGGGCCGCCTTCTCACCCTTGAGCGCGTGGCGCTGCCGTAGCCGCGTCGGCAGCGCATTCAGCACCACTGCGCCAAGCGGATGGTGGTAGTACTCGCTGCAGAACTTGAGCAGACCCAGGATGTCGGCCGGCAACGGCGGCACGTCGCGCAAGATACTCAGCACGCTGCGCACGCGCTGCGGCGGCAGCGACGTGGTGGATGCGAGTTCGATGATCACTCCGACCGCAATGGTTTTGCCGAATGGCACCAGCACCCGCGCGCCGATGTTGTCGCGTGTGGCGGCTGCGGCGCGATAGTCGAAAAGCGTCGGCAATGGCACGTCGAGTGCGACGCGAATAAAGCTCATGGAGTTGTGCGGTGATGGAGTTAGCGGAAGTCGCTCGAGTGGATTCTACGAATTCTCGACAAATGTTTTATCGGGCGAGGGTTTTTTGTTACTCATCAAGCCTGTGGGTAACTTTGTTGATTAATTTGCGTGCGGACGAAAAGGGCCGCTGTCGGGAGGTGCACTGTTTTTGTTGGGGTTTTCATCTGGAAACTATAAATATATTTTAAATCATGGTATTAGATTAATGATTCGTCAGGAAGCCACAGTGTTGCGCAATGTCTGCTTCCTGCAAAACCTTGCTGTGCATAAGTTTGCGGGGTGGCAACCGCGCAAAGCCAGAACTGGCGCGGGTTTTCAGTGGTAGCTGCCGCTCAGGCCGCGTACCGTCTCGATTAGCGTCGCCACGTTTTCTGGCGGCGTGTGTTGGGAAATGCCGTGGCCGAGGTTGAACACGTGTCCATGGTTGCGGCCGTAACGCTCGAGAACCAGCGCGCATTCACGCCGGATTACTTCGGGCGAAGCAAGCAATATTGCCGGGTCGAGATTTCCCTGCAATGCAACGCGTGCACCGATGCGAGTGCGTGCGTCACCGATGTCAACCGTCCAGTCGAGACCGACCGCATCGCAACCGATCGCGGCGATGCTCTCGAGCCATCCGCCGCCTCCCTTGGTGAATACGATGCTCGGCACCCGCACGCCTTCGTGTTTGCGCTTCAGCCCGGCGATCACGCGCGCGGTATAGGCGAGCGAGAACTCGCGGAATGCGGCGTGCGACAACATACCACCCCAGGTGTCGAAGATCATCACCGCTTGGGCACCGGCTTCGATCTGGGCATTCAAGTAAGCGATCACTGCGGTTGTGTTGATGGTGAGGATGTGATGCAAAAGATCGGGACGCTGGTACAGCATGATCTTCACGGCTGCAAAATCGCTGCTGGCCTGGCCTTCGACCATATAGCAGGCAAGCGTGAACGGGCTGCCGGAGAACCCGATCAAAGGCACGCTGCCAGCGAGCACTCGGCGCACCTGGCTGACAGTGTCGAGGACATAGCGCAGATGCACTTCAGGGTCAGGGGCGGTCAAGTCCCTGATCTCCCATTCTGCCCGCAACGGGCGCTCGAATTTCGGGCCTTCACCGTCGGCGAAATAGAGGCCAAGACCCATGGCGTCAGGAATCGTCAGG
>JACPTJ010000316.1 GCA_016192835.1 Betaproteobacteria bacterium | reverse complement strand
GGCGGCCCGCGCCGCGGACTCCGCAGGCATGGGGTCCAGGTACTCGGGCAGCCAGTGGTGCAACTTGAGCCTGACGTCGTCATCACTTACCGGGTGCTGTCGCTTGAGCCAGATCGACATCTCCTCCAGGAATTCCGGTGCAACCGGCCTGGCTTGCGCAATGCGCAGTTTAGGGTGCGGCGTCGGCAGCGTGCGCTCGTCGTCGGCGAGCAGTTCCTCGTACAGCTTCTCGCCGGCGCGCAGCCCGGTGAACACGATCTTGATGTCGTCTTCGGTAAAACCGGACAACCTGATGAGGTCGCGTGCGAGATCGATTATTCTTACCGGCTCGCCCATGTCGAGCACGAAGATCTCACCGCCCCCGCCCATCAATCCAGCCTGCAGCACGAGTTGCGCGGCTTCAGGTATCGACATGAAGTAACGCGTGATTTCGGGGTGGGTGACGGTAATCGGCCCGCCGCGCGCGATCTGTTCGTGAAATTTCGGCACCACGCTGCCGGCGCTGCCCAGCACGTTGCCGAATCGCACCATCACGAACTGGGTGCCGGTGGGCCGCTGCAGCAGCTGGCAGATCATCTCCGCCAGCCGTTTGCTGGCGCCCATCACGTTGGTCGGGTTGACTGCTTTGTCGGTCGACACCATTACGAATTTTTCCACTCCTGCCGCGATGGCGGCGGCCGCAATGCAATGGGTGCCCAGCGCGTTGTTCACCACGGCTTCCCAGGCGTTTTCCGTTTCCATCAGCGGCACGTGTTTGTAGGCCGCGGCGTGGAACAATACTGAAGGGGCGTGCTCTTGCAGCACTTGCGCCACGCGCGCCTGGTTCTTGACGTCGCCGATCGCGCACACGATCTGGATCGCGGGAAAGCGATCGCGAAACTCCTGCTCGAGGCGATAGAGCGCGAATTCGCTCAATTCGAAAAATATCAGTCGCAGCGGCTGGAATCGCGATATCTGGCGGCACAGCTCGGCGCCGATCGAGCCGCCGGCGCCGGTCACCATTACGACTTTTCCCGTGAGCAGTTGCTGCAGCCCCGCGTTGTCGAGCGTGACCGGATCGCGCCCGAGCAGATCGTCAAGCTCGACGCGGCGCACTTGCGATACCGTCACCTTGCCGCTTAGCAGATCGTCGAAGGAGGGCACGGTCAGCACGTTGAGGCCGGCGCGTGTCGCAGTTTCGACCACGCGGCGCCGGATGAACGCCGCGGCCGATGGCAGCGCGACGATCGCGTGTCTTACCTGCAACTGCTTCGACCAGCGCCCGACTTCATCGAGACGCCCGAGTACGCGCACGTCGTTAAGCACGCGGCCGAGTTTGGCCGGGTCATCGTCGAGCACGCCGACGACGCGCCATTCTTCGCTGCGGCTCAATTCCTTGAGCAGGTTCACTGCGGCGTCCCCGGCCCCGAGCACCAATACCGGCTCGCCGCGCAGGTGCAATGCGCCATAGAGCTGGTGTTCCTTCCACGCGCGGTAGGCAAAGCGGCTGCCTCCCATCACCAGCACCAGCAGCAGCGGGTCGAGGATCAGCACCGCGCGGGGGACCAAGTCCTGCCAGCCGGCCATGAATACCAATGCCGACATGATCAGCGCGGCAAGGCCAACCGCGAACAGGATGCGCCGCAGATCGGACACGCTGGCGTAACGCCACATGCCGCGGTAGAGGCCGAATCCCCAGAAGATGATTGCCTGCAGCGGAACTGCGAGCCATAGCGTTTTCAGCATGCCATCGATGTAAAGCTCCGATATTTCCATGTTGAAACGCAGCCAGTACGCGATGCACCACACCGCGGCCGCCGCGGCTATGTCATGGACGAGCGCGAAGAAATTGCGAGGGTGCATCACGCGCGCCGCCTCGCTACGGCCGTACCGCGGCGTGCATTACCTTGGCGACCGCGGCGCACGTGTCGAGCATGTCGGCGTCGGTAAGCGTCGGGTGTACGAGGAAGCTCAGGCTGGTCGCGCCCAGGCGTTGCGCGATCGGCAGCCGCGCCGCCGGTGCGAGACCGGCGTCGACGAATACCTTTTCCATATAGATTTCGCCGCAGCTTCCTGCTATGCATGGTATGCCTTCGGCGTTGATTGCAGTAATTATGCAGTTATGATCCCAGTCCGGCCTGAGCCGCTCCGGTTCCAGGAAAGCGTAGTACTTGTAATAGGCGTGTCCGATCCCGGGGCCCGGGCGGGTCACGCGGACGCCAGGCAGCGCCGCAAAGCCGTCGCTCAGGATCCCGGCAAGATGTTGGCGCCGGGCGACCCAGCCCGGCAATTTTGCCAGTTGCATGCGTCCGATTGCCGCCTGCATTTCGGTCATGCGCCAATTGGTGCCGAAAGATTCATGCGCCCAGCGAAACCCGGGCGGGTGCTCGCGCCGGAACACGGCATCGTAACTTTTGCCGTGGTCCTTGTAGGCCCACGCTTTTTCCCATGCCGCAGTGTCGTCGAGCAGCAGCATGCCGCCTTCGCCGCCGGTGGAGATGATCTTGTCCTGGCAGAATGAGAACGCCGCCGCCGTGCCGAAGCTGCCGACGGGACGGCCTTGGTAAGTCGCGCCGTGCGCCTGCGCGCAGTCTTCGATTACCCGCAGGCCGTGCGCGGAGGCGAGTTCGAGTATCGGGTCCATGTCGCACGGCCAGCCGGCAAGATGGACGACGATGACGGCCCTGGTGCGCGGCGTCAATACCGCGCGGATGCCGTCGGCGGTGATGTTCTGGCTGACGGGATCGACATCGGCCATGACCGGCGTTGCGCCGCGCAGCACCGCGCAACTTGCCGACGCAATGAATGTGCGGCTGGTGGTGACGACCTCATCGCCCGGGCCAATGCCGAATGCATGCAACGCCAACTCGAGCGCGACGCTGCCGTTCGCCAGCGCGATCGCGTGGCGGCGGCCGCAAAATGCCGCGTAGGCTTGCTCGAATTGGGTACATTGCGGGCCGGTCCAGTAATTGACGAGCCCCGACGACAACACCTGCGACACCGCGTCGATTTCATCCTGCTCGTAAAATGGCCATGGTGCGAACGCAGTGGCACGAACCGGCGCCCCGCCTTCGAGTGCGAGCAACGGCTGTTGCGGGACGGCGGACGTCATGGCGCGCTTTCCAGCGGCCGCGCCGGCGAGCCGGCGACGCGGGCGCCATCGGGGACGGCGTCGAGCACGGTGGAGCCTGCGCCGACGATGGCATTGACGCCGATCCGCACCCCGGGGACTACCGTCGTTCCGGCACCCAGAAAGCTTCCCGCGCCGATTTTTACGCCGCCGCAAAGATGGCAGCCCGGAGCAAGGTGCACGCCGTCGCCGATCGCGCAGTCATGGTCGACGGTCGAGCCGGTGTTGACGATTACATTTGCACCCACGACAGAATCGGTATTGATCACGCAACCGGCCATGATGACGGTCCCGTCGCCGACGGTGACGTCGCGCGCCAGCATCGCAGCGGGATGGATCGCGCGCGCGAGCTGAAAACCCTGCACAACCAGCCATGCCGCGATATCCCGGCGCGCGGCATTGTCGCCGATCGTGACGATGCCGAAGCCCGCTTGCGCGCGATGCGCGAGCAATTCGTCGCGCCCCCCGATGATGGGGTAGCCACAGAGGGGTCGTCCTTTGACCGCAGTGGCGTCATCGACGGCAAACGCGATCTCCATACCCGGCGCGCGTTCGAGAATATCGATCACGACCTTGGCGTGGCCGCTCGCGCCGAACACAAATACTTTAGTCGCCACGGCGGCCGCCGGTAAATTTGCTCATGGTTGCCGCTCCGGGTTCGTTGATACCGTCCGCGCGCAGCACCCGCAGCAATGTCAGCCACAGTATGCGCAGATCGAGCCAGAATGACTGATGGTCCACATACCACACATCGAGCCTGAAGCGTTCCTCCCAGCTCACCGCATTGCGTCCGTTGACCTGCGCCCAGCCGGTGACGCCGGGCCGCACCGCGTGGCGCCGCGCCTGTTCCGGCGTGTACAGCGGCAGGTATTCCATCAACAACGGCCGCGGTCCGACCAGACTCATGTCGCCGCGCAGGACATTGAAAAGCTGCGGCAGTTCATCCAGGCTCAGCCGGCGCAGCCAGCGTCCGGCCGGCGTGAGCCGCGCCTCGTCCGGCAACACGCTGCCCTGGCTGTCGGTTTCATCATTCATGGTGCGAAACTTCATCAATTCGAATGGTTCCTTGTTGCGCCCTGGACGGGTCTGCCGGAACAGCACCGGCGCCCCCATTTTCCAGCGCACCACCACGGCAACGATAAGCATCGGTAACGACAGCGCGAGCAGCAGCAGCAACGCGATGGAGACATCCATTACCCGCTTGAACATGGCGTATTTTAGCCGATTGCCGTCCGAATTAGCCGATGGCTGAAGCGTAGAGGCGCATCAATTCCGCGGTGATCGTGCTGGCCGAAAAGTCGCGTAATGCGCGGGCGCGGGCGTGCTCCCCCAATTCATGCCGGAGTAACGCATCGCTGGCGAGCAGTACCATGGCGTTGGCGAGCTGCTCGACGTCACCCGGATCGAACAGCAACCCGGTAGTGCCATCGTCGATGGCGTCGGTGACGCCGTAGATGCGCGAGCCGATCGCCGGAATCCCTGCGGCGGCGGCTTCGATGATGGTGGTCCCGAAGCCTTCGCGGTAACTCGGCAGACAGAATACATCGGCCGCAGCCATATAGTCCTCGGGGCGATCGGTATAGGCAATGAATTGTGCCTGCGCCACCGCGTTGACTAGCGCGGCCTGCACCAAAGACTGGATGCCGTCTTCGTCGGGCCCGATCACCAGCAGGCGCGCGTTTTGCGCGGTTGCGGCGATGCGCGCAAAAGCCCGGGCGAGATCGATGACTCCCTTGTCACGATTGAGCCGGCCGAGAAACAGCAACACCACGTCGCTGTCACGGTAGCCGAGTTTCTGGCGCACGGCGGCCCGCGCCTGTGGATCGGGCCTGAAACGCGACGCATCGACACCGGAGACCGACCCCTTGCCGAGCACGCGCGACTTTTCCGCGCTCACGACGCGCTGCGCGAGCAGAAACTCGCGTTGTGTAGGGCTGTCGATGAGGACATGCGTCGCAAAGAGGGCGATCAGGCGGTCCATCAGTTTCAGCAACCATCTTGCGTATCCGCGGCGCGTGACCCACACCTGGCCGGTAAAGGTGTGTATCCGCACCGGCACGCGCGTGAGAAGCCCGGCGAGCATTGCCAGCAGGCCGGCTTTGGGCGACACCGAGTGCACGAGTTCAAAGCGGCGGCGGCGAAACAGAGCAAAGAGTGCCAGCAGCGCGCGCGCATCACGCCACGGCGCAATCTTGCGTTCGATCGCTATCGATTGCAGTTCGGCCTTCAATCCGAGCGTAGCAAGAAACGCTGGATTGCCGGTATTGACCGCGACAGTCACGTCATACCGCGTGCCGGCGTGGCGGATATGCTCGCGCAAAAACGCCGCCACCGTGATCTCGCTCGAGACCACATAGCAGATGCGCGGGCAGTTCGGGTTCAAGGCGGCTCTCCGGCAAGCGCCGCGATGTCGCTGGCGGTTGTCGGTATATCGTGCAAATCGAACCCGAGACGGCTTGCGTCGTCCACGTAAATCACGGTATTGGCGAGCGCCGACAAACCTTCCTCAGCGTCACGGCCGAGCGCGATTCGCGCTCCGAACCTTGCCAGCGCGCGCGGAATCCGGATGCGAAAAACCGGCCGCCCCGCTTGTTCCCCATAAATTCTCGCGATGTCCAGCCACGGGACATTGTCCGCGAATTGCAGCACGGCTGCAGCTTCCTGTGGCGGGTGGTCCGCGAGCACAGTCAACAGCCGGCACAGCCGCGAGATCCCGATGCAGCTCAGCATTGCGCGCCGCGGGCCGGGATGGAAAAAAACCCCGTGCCGCAACGTCCGGAAAAACAGCCGCAGCGCGTCCGCAGCCATTCCCGGCCCGACCACCATGGGAATGCGCACGACGCAGCAGCGCGTGCGGCTTTCCACCGTGCCGGAGCTTGCCTCCGCCTCCGCTGCAATGCGGCTGCGCGCGTAAGGCGCGGTCGCTGCGAGCGGCGCAGCGGACGTCACGATCGCACCCGGTTTCGCGCCGTAAACCGCCACCGTGCTCAGTTGAATCAGCGCGGGCACACCGTCAGCGGCCGCGGCCCGCGCAAACTGCGCGCTTGCGTGCCCGTATTGCGCGAGGCCGGGAGCATCGTTGGCGGGATTGCCGGCGCAATGAAACGCCGCGTCCACGCCCCGTAGCACCGCGCGCATTTCATCGGGGGTGGCGGAGAACGGCAGCATTCGCACCTCAACACCGGCGGACGCCGTGCCGGTCT
>JACPTJ010000315.1 GCA_016192835.1 Betaproteobacteria bacterium | reverse complement strand
GCTGAGCCGCAAGGGTCCGCGCCCCGAGTCTGCGAGTTATTACTACAGCCTGCCGCAACTCAAGGTGCAAGGCATTCTGACGCGCAATGGCAAAGCCGAATCTGTCGGCGGCATAGCATGGCTGGACCACGAATGGTCTTCAAGCTATCTGGACGAAGCGGCGGTGGGCTGGGACTGGATCGGCATCAACCTCGCCGATGGCGGTGCGCTGATGGCATTCCGCATGCGCGACCAACAGGGCCGCAAGATCTGGGCCGGCGGTTCGTACCGCGCGACGAAGGGTGTGACGCGGATATTTGAGCCCTTCGAGGTGGATTTCACGCCGCTGCGCAGTTGGCGTTCCCCCCGTACGGATGCCGCGTATCCCATCGCGTGGCGGATCAACGCGGGCAACCTGAAATTTGACATTGCACCGCTGATGGACGATCAGGAACACGACACCCGCGCCACCACCGGCACGATCTATTGGGAAGGCGCGGTGCGCGCGCTGCAGAACGGAAAGCCGGTCGGTCGGGGCTATCTCGAACTTACCGGCTACTGGCGCAGGCTACGGTTCTGAGTTCACGATTCACCAATCACCAATTACCAATCACCAATTACCAATCACCAATCACCAATTACCAGTCACCGCCTTTAATTTCCTTTGCTCAACTGGCGCATCCCGCGGTCGAGCCCTTCGAGCGTGAGCGGGAACATGCGGGTGCCGAGCAGTTCGCGCGTCAGGCGAATCGAATCGTGGTACTCCCATACCTGCTCGGGCTGCGGGTTGAGCCAGATCGTGTCCTTGTAGATGCTCAACATGCGCTGCATCCACAGCGCGCCCGGCTCCGGATTGGAATGCTCGACGCTGCCGCCGGGATAGGTGATTTCGTACGGGCTCATCGTCGCATCGCCGACGAAGATCACCTTGTAGTCGTGCGGATACTTGTGCATCACGTCCCACGTCGGTATGCGATCGGTGCCGCGCCGGTGATTGTCCTTCCACACCCGCTCGTAGAGAAAGTTGTGGAAATAGAAGTATTCGAGGTGCTTGAACTCGGTGCGCGCCGCGGAAAAAAGCTGCTGGCAAAGCTCGACGTGATCGTCCATCGAACCGCCGACGTCCAAAAACAACAGCACCTTCACGTTGTTGTGGCGCTCGGGAACCATCTTGATGTCGAGCCAGCCGGCTTTCCTGGCCGTCGAGCGCACCGTATCATCGAGATCGAGTTCATCTGGATTGCCTTCGCGCGCGAATTTGCGCAGCCGCTTCAGCGCGACCTTGATATTGCGCGTGCCGAGCTCGACGGAGCTGTCGAGATTGCGGTATTCGCGCTGGTCCCACACCTTGACCGCGCGCCGGTGGCGGGATTCGTGCTGGCCGATGCGTATGCCTTCGGGGTTGTAACCATAAGCACCGAACGGGCTGGTGCCGGCCGTGCCGATCCATTTACCGCCACCCTGATGGCGGCCCTTCTGTTCTTCGAGCCGCTTCTTCAGCGTCTCCATCAGTTTGTCCCAGCCGCCGAGCGATTCGATCAGTTTCTTTTCTTCTTCGGTCAGATGCTTCTCGGCGAGCCGCTTCAACCACTCCTCGGGTATCAGCGCCATCGCGCCTTCGGGGAGCCCGGTGATGCCCTTGAAGTAGGCGCCGAACACACGGTCGAACTTGTCGTAATTCGCTTCGTCCTTGACCAGGCACGCGCGCGACAGGTAGTAGAAATCGTCGATGCTGCCGCTGATCACCCGCCTGTCGAGCGCCTCGAGCAGCACCAGGAACTCCTTGATCGAGACCGGCAGAGCGCCCTGCTTGAGTTTGAGAAAGAATTCGATCAGCATGAGGTGCGTGATTGGTGATTGGTGATTGGTGATTGGCGGGAACTCAACACATGCGCCGGCACGGAGATCTGCCGCCATTGCGCGAGCTTCAGTTCGAAGCGCAGGGTGTTCGCCGGGCTCGACGAGGGCAGCACGATGGTCTCAAAACCCCATTCGATAAACGGCGGCTCCATTCTGCCGGCGGTCTTGCCATTGAAGCATATGCGGCGCAGTTTTTTGGCGACGCTCGTCACGCGTGAAAAATCATTGTGACGTGGATCGCGGATGTTCGAATCGAGACTGCCCTTGCGCGCACACGCGCCGATGATGTCCCACAGTCCGATGCGGTGCCTGAGCAGCGCGCGCTTTCGTTCTTCGTAATCCATGTCCGGCAGCGGCTCGCCGATCACTGCGCCGACCAGCCGCCAGAAATGGTTCTGCGGATGGCCGTAATACTGCGCCTTCCCGAGCGAAGCCACGCTCGGGAAGCTGCCGAGTATCAGCGTTTCGATGCCGGCATCGACGACCGGCGGGAAGCCTTTTGTGGCTTTAGCCATCAGCAGTCATTTCGAAAATTCGGGGTGAACGGGTGAACAGGTGAATGAGTGAACCCCCTCACCCTAGCCCTCTCCCCCGGCGACGGGGGAGAGGGAATCCTTTGCCCGTTCACTTGTTCACTCGTTCACTCGTTCACGATTTTTTATCGGCGTTCATCGGCGGCTAATCGATCTTGTTCTACCCCGGTTTGCGGCGCGACATGAACACCAGCCGCTCGAAGAGATGCACGTCCTGCTCGTTTTTCAGCAGCGCGCCGTGCAGCGGCGGAATGATTTTGTGCTGGTCCTGGCTCACCAGCACCTCGGGCGGAATGTCTTCCGCCAGCAGCAGCTTCAACCAGTCGAGCAGCTCGGAAGTCGACGGCTTCTTCTTCAGCCCCGGCACATCGCGAATCTCGAAGAACGCTTCGAGCGCTTCCCTGAGCAGCGACTTCTTGAGCCCGGGGAAATGCACGTGCACGATTTTCTCCATCGTCTCCTTGTCGGGGAAGCGGATGTAATGGAAAAAACAGCGCCGCAGGAACGCGTCGGGAAGCTCCTTCTCGTTGTTGCTGGTGATGATCACGAGCGGGCGGTGCCGCGCCTTGATGAGTTGCTGCGTTTCGTAAACGTAGAACTCCATGCGGTCGAGCTCGCGCAGCAGGTCGTTCGGAAACTCGATGTCGGCCTTGTCGACCTCGTCGATCAGCAGCACCGATTGCGCGTCGGATTCGAACGCGTTCCACAGCATGCCGCGCACGATGTAGTTCCTGATGTCGTGCACTTTCGGGTCGCCGAGCTGCGAATCCCTGAGCCGCGACACCGCGTCGTATTCGTACAACCCGTGCTGCGCCTTGGTCGTCGACTTGATGTGCCACTCGTGCAGCGGCCGCCGCAAGGCCTTCGCAACCTCGATGGCGAGCATGGTCTTGCCCGTGCCGGGCTCTCCCTTGATCAATAGCGGCCGCTCGAGCGTGACCGCTGCGTTGACCGCCATCATCAGATCGTGCGTTGCAACGTAATTTTCCGTGCCTTCGAATCGGACCATCTCAGCTCTCACCTCAAGTGAAAATAAAGTTGCTCCGCGTGCCCTGCGCCTATCCCCGCGGCAAGCCGCGGGGAATTGCAATTGGCGTAGGGTGCGCTTGCGCACCATCCGGCAATCGGTGCGCAAGCGCACCCTACACCGAAAAATAAACAGCGCCGCAGGCGTCTGTTCCAGTGAACAAAAGCACAATTATAGGGCAATCAGCCCCAGTTTCTGGAAACGTACGAACAGTTCGCGGCACACCCAGGCATCCGTCGCGGCGTAAATGATCTGCTGGGCGGACAACTGTGCCGCGGCCCAGTTTGACGTGCGGTTGCCTTTAGGAACCCGGAATCCCAGGAAAATCCCGGCGAGGTTGCGCAGCCCGGTCTGGTCGAGGCCGCGGCGCCTTGCGACCACGCCCAGATCGAGCACGTTCTTCTCAATGAACGGAATCACCAGCTTTAGTGAGCGCAGATCGTGCGCCAGTCCCACTCCGGCCTTGACCGTGTGCGGTTGCGCCAGCAGCTCGGCGAGAATTGGCAGAACATCCGGCCGGCGCAACTGAAACAAGTACACCGTACTGGCCGTGGCCGCCTGAACGAGGCACGTCGGATGACTCTCGCCTTTCCGAAATGAGGGCCGCGTCTCCGTATCGAATCCGACGACGCTTTCCTGCCGCAGGTCCGCCAGTGCCCGCGCCCGGTCCTGTGGCGTTGTCACCGCTTTGCGAATTGCCTGCGGCGGTAGAGTTCATCAGTCAGTCAGGATAACGCATTGGCGTGGCGCTTCATAATGCCGCGCGACAGGCGGCGCGGTGGCCACCATCGCCGTACTGTCCAGCGAAACGGATGCCTCCCGCGTTCAGGCCATCGGCTTTAATTCGCCGAGGATAGTGGGTATAAGTTCGGCCACCGTCGGGTGGATGTTGACCGAGCGTTGCAGCACGGTGTACGGCGCTTTAGTGTACATCACGTCGAGAATGCAGTGGATCGCCTCGTCGCCGCCGACGCCGAGAATCGCGGCGCCGAGGATCTGCCTGGTGTCGGCATCCACCGTGATCTTCATGAAGCCCTGCGTCTCGCCCTTTTCCACCGCACGCCCGACGCGCGTCATCGGCCGCTTGCCGATCAATGCCTTGCGCCCCGACTTGCGCACTTCGGCTTCGGTCATGCCCGCGCGCCCGAGCGGCGGGTCGATGAACAGCCCGTATGCGGTGATGCGGTCTTTCACGCTGCGATGTTCGCCGTTGAGCAGGTTGTCGGCGACGATCTCGTAGTCGTTGTAGGAGGTGTGAGTAAATGCTCCCCGCCCGTTGCAATCCCCGATCGCCCAGATGTTGGGTACGCTGGTGCACAGTTCGTCATTTACCTCAATGTAGCCGCGCGCATCGGTCTGCACGCCCGCTTGTGCCAGCCCCAGGTCGTCGGTGTTGGGCATGCGTCCCACCGCCAGCAGCAGATGCGAGCCCATCACTTCGCGCGAGCCGCCAGCGCAATCCAGCTTGACCGCGATCTTTCCGTCGCGTTTCTCGACGGTCATGCACTCCGCTCTCACTTCGACGTTGACGCCCTCGTTACGCAGAATGTCGAGTACGCCCTGCGATACGTCCTCGTCTTCGCGCGCAATCACGCGCGGGCCTTTCTCGACGATGGTAACTTGCGCGCCAAAGCGCCGGTACATCTGTCCGAATTCGAGCCCGATGTAACTGCCGCCGACAACGATCAGATGTTCGGGCAGGAAATCGATCTCCATCATGGTTGAGTTGGTGAGATAGTCAATCTGGTCGAGACCTTGCATCGGCGGCACCAGTGCGCGGGCGCCCACGTTAATGAAAATCTGGTTCGCTTCCAGCACGTTGCCGTTCACGCGCACCGTGGACGGCGATTCGAAACGCGCATGGCCTTCGAACACGGTCAGATTGGCAATGCCCTTCAGCCACTTCTCGACTGCCCGGCTCGCGGTTCCGGCGACCGCGTCCTTGCG
>JACPTJ010000157.1 GCA_016192835.1 Betaproteobacteria bacterium | reverse complement strand
CTATGCGGCTACTTCTGCAGGTCAGTAATCAGTAGTCGCCAATCACGGCAGGACGGCACCGGCAAGGTAAGCGGTCTGAGCGGGATCTGGAAAGCTATCCGGCTCGACCCAACCGGAAGTACGTCTGATAACATTGACGTCATTGCATTTGAGACTCTGAAAGGAAAGTCATGGCTTGGGCAGACACCGTCGTCGCCGTTCTAAAGAAATACAATGTGCGTTACTTGAATTATGTCCCCGACAGCAAGATCGAGAAGCTGCTCGAGGCGGCGCGAAATCTCGGTGGCTTCGAACCGCTGCCCTTGACGCGCGAGGAAGAGGGCATCGGCGTGGTTTGCGGCCAATCCATTGGTGGCGCGCGCGGCGTGCTGCTCTGCCCGACCGCGGGCCTGGGCAATTCGATCAACGCGCTCGCGTCGCTTGCCATCGCCTATCGCATCCCGTGCCCGATCATCATCGGCGTGCGCGGGGACCTGGGCGAATTCAACCCGGGGCAGGTGCCGATGGGCCAGGCCACCAAAGGCATACTTGATGCAATGCGCATCCCGACATACAGCATTACGCGCGAAGACGAGGTTGAGAAAATGACCGAGGGCGCACTGCGCGTGTGTTACGCAGCCGAGGCGCCCGTGGCCATCCTCGTTACCAACGAACTTGCAGGCTGGAAAGAAGGGAGGACAAGAACATGATAGACCGCGCCGAAGCTTCCAAATACCTCGTCAGCAAGCTGACTGATGAGGTGGTGGTGACGTCGCTCGGAAACGAGAAATACGATCTGCGCGCGGCCGGCGAGTACGTGCGCACGTTCTACAACTGGAACTCGATGGGCATCGCTTCTTCGATCGGTCTGGGGCTCGCCATGGCGCGCCCGGACTTGAAAGTCATCGTGTACGACGGCGACGGCTCGCTGCTCATGAACCTGGGGTCACTTGCAACCATTGCGCTGCGCGAGCCGAAAAACCTGATCCACATAGTATGGGACAACCGCAGTTACGCCATGACTGGCGGCCAGCCGACCGCGACCGCGTACCACACGGATCTCGCGGCGATTGCCAAGGGCGCGGGATACCCCAAAGTGGAGCGCGTGGAAACGATCGCGGAATTCAGAAACACCGCCGACCGCGCGCTCGTTGAGCCGGGGCCTTGGTTCATCCACTGCCTGATGGAGGAGAAACCCGTCGCGGGTGGAGGACTGCCTAGTCCGACAGCAATCAAGCACCGCTTCATGGACGCGATCGGGGCGCACCACTAGGGCTGGATGCGGCTCTATAAATTCGAGGCAGTGACGAATCCTTCTGCGATCGCGTTCTTGATTCTCAGAAAAGCCTTCGCATCGCCGATCACGTAGAGCTCGTTCACTTTGTCCGCCAACTCGGTGGCCAAGGTGCTTGTCGTGGGCGCCAGGTCAAGCGCCACGATTACGGTCTCGGTCTCATGCACGGTCTTGTCGCCCTTGGCGTCGATGACGACGACCCCTGCATCATTGATCTCGCTGACCCGGGTCGAGGTCAATACTTTCACGTTGCCGGCTTTGATCTCGGCCTTCAGGACCGCCATGGTGTTCGCTTCCATGTCCCGGCCCAGCAGGTCCGACTCTTCGATGATCGTCACCTTCTTTCCCTTTTCCGCGAGCAGCAGCGCCGTCGAACAACCCGGGAATTGGCCGCCGATGATTGCGACGCTCTTCTTGATCGGAAACTCCGAGCTGAGGAGCCGTCTCACCACGGCTGGAGTGACAACGTGCTTGGCGAATGGCGCCATGGCGCGGAACAGAATTCCCTTGTCGAGCGACTCGCCGTGCATCATCGCCAGCATGTCTTTGGAGCTGAAGACGTTGTCCCTGTCGATGCCGGGCACGTCGGGAGCGACAAAGCTCCCGCCGATTGCCAATATGACTGCATCGGGTTTTTCTTTTTCAACCAGGGCGGGAGTCACCTCGGTCTTCAGCCTGATTTCAACCGGCAGTTTCCTGACCTCGCGCACCAGCCATTCGCTGAAAGCCGTGATTTCCTCGTTGTGAACGCCGCCCAGCAGCATGAGTCCGCCGAGCCGCTCGTGTTTTTCGCACAGGATTACGTGATGGCCCCGCGACGCGGCGACGCGAGCCGCCTCCAGTCCGGCGGGGCCGCCACCGGCTATCAATACCTTCTTCCTGACCTGCGCCGGCTGGATTGCATCGTAGCGGCGCTCCCGTCCCGCAGCGGCGTTCACTGCGCACCGGATGGGTTGTCCGCGATGACCGGCTTGCCGGCATTCGTTGCAGGAGAGGCAGGGACGGATTTCTTCGATCTGCCCGCGCGCAACTTTTCGTGGCCAGTCGGGGTCGGCGATCAAAGCTCTCCCGACACAGATGAAGTCAGCCTTGCCTTCTCTCAAGCTCTTCTCGGCGAGGTGCGGATCGTTTAGCTTGCCTCCAACCAGGACGGGGATTCCCACCACGTCTTTGATCGTTTGCGCGAGCGGCAGGAAAATACCTCCCGGGTAAACGTAGGTCGGGGATGCCGGCATCCGGGTGCCGTGAGCGCCGGAAGAGATGACGATGCCATTGATTCCGGCTGCCTCCAGTTTCCGAGCCAGGGCCTGGGATTGCGCTTTGTCCCATCCCCCCGGCAGCGCATCGTCGATCGAAAACTTGACGGTCAGGGGAAAGTCCGGTCCCACCGCCTGGCGCATGGCGGCGACAATTTCCATCAGGAACCGGCAGCGGTTATCGAGACTGCCGCCATATTCATCGGTCCTCTTGTTGAAAAAAGGCGAGAGGAACTGGGCGATCAAGTAGCCGCCGTGCGCATGGATCTCGATGAGATCGAAACCGGCGGTCTTGACGTTGCTCGCGGACATGCCGCACAGCTCGATGATTTTTCGTATTTCAGCGATAGTCAGCGGGCGCGGTTGCTTGAGAATCGAGCCCGGCAGCGAATGCCCCACGCCGGGAACTCCGGATGGCGACACCGGCACGATAGCGTGATCGGCCTGATGACCCGGCAGCCAGGGTCCGCTTTCCGCCTGCGCGCCCGCACCGGGTGAAATCTGTATGCCCGCCTTGGCGCCGCCTTCGTGTATCGCCTCGGCCATCGCGGAAAGACCGGAGATGTAGGCGGAATCGTCGACTCTCAGGGCATTGTGCGAGGACCTCAGCGCATCAACCGCGGTCGCCCCGTACGCGACTCCGGTGATGACGAGTCCGCATCCTCCAGCGGATCTTCTGCGGAACCATTCGATGGCGGTATCGGTGACTTCGCCCCACAAACCGTAACAACGGGCCCCCATCGGGGGCATCACGATCCTGTTCTTGAGTTCCAGCGTGCCAATTGTTCCGGGTTCAAAAAGCCTCGCGAACTCTCCTCTCACCGCTCCTCCTCGCTAGAGCTTTGGCGCTCAACGTCAGCCCTGGCGGATGTACTCCGTGGTGCGCTTCAGCATCTCGCGCGAGTAGTTGTAATGCGCGATATCCACCATCTTGCCTTTATAGACAATCGCTGCCGTCCCCTTCTTTTGCGCCTCTTCCACCGCGGCGACGAGCCCGGTCCAATGGTCGATTTCCTCCTGTGATGCACCGAACACCTCGTTGGCAATCGGCACATGACTGGGGTGTATCAGGTTGGCTCCGAGGTAGCCAAAGTTTCGTCCGCGCTGCGCCAGCGCACGCACCGCATCCAGATCCTTGATCGGCGCGGACGTGAGACCCGTGCACGGGTTGGCGATGCCAGCGGCGCGCGCATCCAGCACCACCTTACCCAGCAAATACGCGGTTTCGTGGCCGGTTACTTCCCGAAATCCGACCGATCTCGCCATGTCGCCCATCGCCAGGGGTCCGGTCGCGCCTACACCGCACTGAAGGTAGGCAACTCTGGCGGCGGCCATGGCGATCTCATAAGCGTCCCTCACGCCCATGGCATCTTCAATCAACGGCATCAGGAAGATCTGCCCTGCCGGCAACTTTGCCTTCGTCTCGCATTTGTTCAGCAACGCATCGAGATGCCTGACCGCTTCCGCGCCCTCGATCTTGGAGGCTTGAATGCCGAACAGGCCGGGCCCCGCAATCGCTTCGATGTCCCCGTCGGCCAAACCCGTCGAGACCGAATTGATGCGAACGAACAGGCGTGTGCGCGTGGTTTGATGCATCTCGTCGATTGCCTTGCGGACGATCGCGCGGCTTGCGACCTTTTGATCGTCCGGGACGGAATCCTCCAGATCGAAGATGAGCGCGTCGGCGCCGTACTTCGCGGACTTCAGCATCCAGTCTAATTTGTTGCCGGGAACATACAGCAATGAGCGAATCGAGGGCTGGAACGGTCGTTCAAGAATCATATTGGCCTCTAACGAAACTCCGCGGTCGCGGAAAGCGAAAGCGCGTTCTGATCGTCGACCACCCACAGCTTGGCTGATTTGCCGTCGGCCGCCGGTTCGCCGCATACGGTGAACGGCCGGTTGACGAACATCGGCCGAACATTGCGCGAAGCAATGAATCTGAGTGGTGTTGCCGCGTTGGCGCGCGCGAGCTCGAACACCAGCAGTGTCGTCATTCCGCCGTTCATCACCAGATTTGGATAACCT
>JACPTJ010000156.1:6175-24922 GCA_016192835.1 Betaproteobacteria bacterium | reverse complement strand
GAGTAGGGTGCGCTTGCGCACCATCCGGCAATCGGTGCGCAAGCGCACCCTACACCGACAGATCATCATGGCCAACTGGTTGCGACGCTACCACGAGTGCAATTTTCCGCTCGGGAACAAAGACGTTTTCTGTCCGCGCTGCGGAGCCAGGCAGCGGCGTGACCGGATCGCGAACCAGCAATGACGCTCAATTGCTTCCTGGTTGTCGGTGCTCACGTCGCGCCTGCCACGCGCGGCGCTTTCTTGATTTTGATTTCGACCGCTTTGCCCACGGCGCGGGCAGCCTTGATGAGCGTATCGAGCTGAATCGAAAGATTGTCGGGGTCGAGCACCCGGTCTAGCTGCGAGCGGCTGGTGGACATTTTCGAGGCCATTGCGGTTTTGGTGAGGCTGGCCGCCTGCATGCTTTCCTCGATCTGTTCGGCCAGTGCGCGTTTGAGCGCGCGGGCCTGCACCTCGTCGTAAATGCCTTCCTCTTTCAGGAAGTCGTCGAAGCGGCTGCCGGTGTGCGGATTACTTTTCGCCATGTTTCCACTCCTTGAATCGTTTCTCGGCCAGGTCGATTTCCGCCTGCGGTGTGGCCCGGGTTTTCTTGATGAAGCCGTGCAGCAGCACCATCACACCGGACTCCACCGCAAACAGCGTGCGCGCAATGCGATTGACCAGCGAGGTGCGTACTTCCCAAACCGCACCGTGCAAATGATCCACACGCGGCTTGCCGATCGGCCATTTGAACTGTACATAGGCAATGTCTTCTCCGATGGCCTTGCGCTCATCCTTGGCCAAGCGCTTCAGCCAATCCCGAACTGGCTCCGCGCCGCTTTGGGACTTGTAGAAGACGGCATTCAGCTTTGGTAGCTTTGCCATGTCCGTAGTGTACCTTATACGGGTCACATGTCAATACGAAAAAGCGCGCGGGCAGTATGACTTATCGTAAATGCCGCAGTGAGTAGATCGGGGTTTGTCATTCCCGCGAAACAAGCTGTGGAAGCGTGCGTGAATCTCTGGGATCAATGAGGGAGGCAACTTTTTGCCCTCACGCTCTCCCGCCCTCACGGTTCTTCATATCTGCCCTGCAAGCCAATATCCATGCGGCTTTCCGGCATTTTTATGACGAGAGCTGGTGGCAATTGACCCCCGCTCCCGACTATTTTCTAGAAAGAAATGCTCCACGTCGGATAGATGCCTTTGGCTCGTGCGAAGATATCCGCCAAATCCATCTCAAGATGCTCGCCTGTTGTCGTGTTAACGAGCATGAACTTAAACTGCTTTCTAAGACTCTGGGCAACCAAAACTTCAGCAGCTGTTAAAGCGAAGAAATACGTTGAGAAGTCTGCCCTTAGCTTCTTCTTTGTCGATTTGATTTCGAAGATGGTTACTTTTTGTAGATTTTTCTCCAAATCGGCCAAGTCATTCAAGTTCACGACACTGGACATTTTGACGATATCGAACGCTTTTCCGTACACAACCTTACCTTTCTTGGCAAACGCCACGAGGAGATTCTGCTTCTGCTTGGCGTTGGGAACGATGAATCCATCTTTTTTTGCGACAAGAATTTTCGCAGCCATCTTTGCTGTCGTCTGGCCGGATTGAAACACACCCGTTGCGTCTCTTTTCACGATTTTAGCCGTCCTTCACGCGGTGAAACTTGGCCAGCTTGCTAGAAACAGTGGCGGCGAATTTCTCAATGCCGATTCCTAGCGCGTCACACACGAAGACCGTCTCTGCGAAATCCAAGCGGCGCTCACCGGTCTCATACTTGCTAACGTAGCTCTGCGGCCGGCCAAGGCGTGCCGCCACTTCCGTTTGAGAGAGGTTCTTTGCCATCCGGAACTCTTTCAAGAGCTCGCGGAAGGTGTTGTTTGCCTGTGTGAATTTTGTCTTCGACACCTCACGATGATATTCGCGTTGTATCGAATAACCCAAAATAGGATAATGGGACCTGTGAAAAGTGCCGTGCGAATCCTAGACTCAGTGATGAACGCTGTTCTCACCGAGTTTTGTTCGCACTTCGCTCCCAGAGGTCGCGTCTTATGGGTAAATGAAGTTGGGGAGGAGCCCGCTTACAAACGACCCGATGCGTTTCGCTACCTGGAACTACCGCCACCGCCGTGGCACGACCTCCCCAATATTGTCATTTCCGATGAAGAGCGAAATTGGCTGTTTCTTATTGATGTTCCCCGAATCCGCGGCCAAATAAACGGCGAACGCTGTGCGGTACTGGAGAAAATTTTTCAAGGGCACGGACCTGGATTGGTGTTTCTTAACGCGTTCAAAGACCGGCGTGAACTGGGGGACTTGCTTTTAGACTTACCCTGGCAAACTGCTGCTTGGATTGCGGAAGAACCGGACCATATGATTCACTTCAACGGCAGGCGTCTTTTGGGGCCGAAAATGGACCACCCCGTGCGATGACGCGGCGAAACACATCGTCAAGGCTGGATTTCTTGCGCGAAACTTGACTGCCCAATTAACAGTCCTTTAGCGGTTTATCAGATCGCGCCGGCTTGTCTCGCAATGCTTCGCACGTTCGAAAGTGACGCCTATAATAGGCACCTTGCTGCGCTGCCCGCACAAGATGAAGCCTTCGCAACGAAATATGCAATGCACTGATTTCCCGACCGCCGCACTTTTGTGAGATATCTAGAATCGATTTCTTGGGAGACTGAACTCTGGATTGCCGACAATCCGGCCCATCTTATTCACTTTAACGGGGCGCGCTTTCTAGGCCCGTACCCGACGAAGTAACGTGAAGAAATTGGAACGTAACCACATGTTTCGTTTTCTTCAGCGATCGGTTGTTGCACTTTGCGCGCCGGGTGATCCATGACAACCCCAGCACCACCGATTCCACCACGATATACGCCTGATGCGACTTTGCGGTCGACGCCGGAGACCGTCAGTTGGGGTTACATCGCCGCGGATTTGCCGCCGGTGCTGCGCATCCGGTCGGGGCAGACCGTTCGGATCGACACCGTCTCGCACCAGGGAATCAATACCAAGGTCGACCCCGTTACTTATTTCGGCGCTGCCGGCATACCGCCGGAGCAGGTGCTGCAGGACGCACAGGACATCTTCAGCAAGGTGCGGCGCACGGAAGGCGCGGGCAATCACGTCATCACCGGTCCGGTCTATGTCGAGGGCGCGCAGCCGGGCGACATGCTGGAAGTGCGCGTGCTCGATGTCGAATTCCGCGTGCCGTATGGCGTCAATTCCACCGGTGCCGGGTGGGGTGTGCTGCCAGAACTGCTCGCGCAACCCGCGCTGAAGACCATCAAGCTCGATCTCGAGCGCAGGGTCGCGCTGTTCTCCGCAGAGGTCGAAGTGCCGCTCGCGCCGTTCATGGGAATCGTCGCGGTCGCGCCGCCACCGGAACTGGTGCGCGTCAGCACCAAACCGCCGGGGGCTTTCGGCGGCAATATGGACTTCAGGCACCTGATTGCCGGCGCCACGCTTTATCTGCCGGTTTTCAACGCCGGCGCGCTGTTCTATACCGGCGACGGGCACGCGATGCAGGGCGACGGCGAAGTCGACGGCACGGCGATCGAGATCTCGCTGACACCGACGCTGCAGCTCATCGTGCACCCAGGCGCGGGCAAAGCGATGAAGTGGCCGCGCGCGGAGGACGCTGCGAATTATTACGCGATGGGAATGGACGCCAATCTCGATGCAGCGATGAAGAACGCGGTGCAGGAAACAATCGGCTTTCTGCAGCAGAGAGCGGGATTGTCAGCGGCAGACGCCTACGCGCTCGCGAGCCTCAGCGCCGATTTCAGGGTGGGCGAAGCCGTGAACCACGTAAAAATGGTCTACGGCGCGGTCCCGAAGCAGATGTTCCGGAACAACGCGGGATATTGGCACAAAAAGTAGCGCAGGCGCCCTCGCCTGCTCCGTTAACGAATGCAGGCGGGGCGCCTGCGCTACAAATTTGAGTACGAGACACCAGATAATGACCGACAAGAAAAAACTCAAGCGCGACACCATCATCACCCACGCCGGACGCGACCCGCAGCGCTACGCGGGTCTGGTCAACACGCCGGTGTTTCGCGGCTCGACCGTGCTGTTCCCGGACGTCGCAGCCTACGAATCGCGCGATCCCGACGACTACAAGACGATGCGCTACGGGATCTACGGCACGCCGACCACGTTTGCGCTCGAAGCAGCAGTGGCCCAGCTCGAAGGGGGGCACGCCGCGGTCGCGCTGCCGTCGGGGCTGGCCGCGATCGTCGCCGCCATCGCCGCATTCGTGAAAACCGGCGATCACATCCTCGTCGTCGACACGGCATACGGACCGACGCGCAATTTCTGCGAACGGCGCCTCAAGCCGTTCGGCGTCGAGGTCGAGTACTACGATCCGCTGATCGCAGGCGGCATCGCCCGGCTGCTCCGCCCGAACACCACCGCGGTTTTCTGCGAAGCGCCGGGTTCGCTGACCTTCGAGATGCAGGACATTCCGGCGATCGCCGCAGCCGCGCACGCGCGAGGCATACCGGTGCTCGCCGACAATACCTGGGGCACGCCGTATTTCTTCCGCTCGTTCGAGCACGGCGTCGATGTGTCCATCCACGCGGGAACGAAGTACATCGCCGGCCATTCCGACGCGCTGATGGGCTTGATCGTCACCACCGAGCAGTACTGGCTCAAGGTACGCAGAGCGGCCGCCGATTACGGCTATTGCGTGAGCCCCGACGATTGCTTCCTGGCGTTAAGGGGCTTGCGCACGATTGGCGTGCGCATGAATCAGCAGCAGCAAAGCGCGCTCACCATCGCGCGCTGGCTCGAGGCGCGGCCCGAAGTGCTGCGCGTGCTGTATCCGGCGCTCGAGGCCGATCCGGGGCACGCGTTGTGGAAACGCGACTTCAGCGGCGCAGCGTCGCTGTTCGGCGTGGTCCTGAAACCCGTGCGCCGGGAAGCGGTCGCAGCACTCATCGACGCGCTCGAACTCTTCGGCATCGGTTCGAGCTGGGGCGGCTTCGAAAGCCTCGCAATTCGCGCCGATCCGGCCAAAATTCGCACCGCTACGCGCTGGAATCCCGGTGGGCCGCTCGTGCGCCTGCACATAGGTCTCGAGGACCCCGCCGATCTCATCGCCGATCTCGAGCAGGGTTTCGCGCGGCTCACGCAAACGCCATGAACGCGCCCGCCCAAACCGACTCCGTGCCGGCACTGACCGGCTTGTTCACCGTAACGCTGCTGACCGCGGGGGTGGCGTTGATGCAGGAAGGAGCGCATTACGACAATGTGATCGACGGCTGGCAGTTTTTCACGACCGCGTTCTTCACCGGCGCGCTGGTCGGCTTCCTGGGATGGACGCAGGCGTCCGGCATCGCGCCGGCGTTCAAGTTCTCGGGTTCCCACCGCTACCCGTGGCTCGCCGCGCTGGTCCTCGCCCTCGCGGCTTGCGCCTCGGCCTCCTACTTCAACCGGACTTTCTACACACTCACCGGCCGCTCGATCACGAGCGAGATTCGTTCAGTCGAGGAGGGCAAAGGCGATCGCTGGCACGTCACGGTCAATGTTCCCAACGGCCTGCCGCAGCGCTACCTGATTTCGAAAGACGCCGCGACTGCACTCAAAAACGAGAAGCAAGTGCGGCTCGGCATCGCCCGCGGGGCGCTGGGTTTCGAGTTTGTCGCGCGCTTCGAGCCGGTAAAGCGGTGAACCCGGACCTCACTGCTTAGAAATAACCTTCCATCACGTGCGCGACCCACGCCGGCGTCGTCACGTCGTCAGCGCGGTCGAACGGCGGCACGTACGGCTTGAGATCGAGCACCGGCGTGCCGTCGAGCGCGTCCAGCCCGCGCACCTTGACGATGTTGCCCGCGATCCCGAGCAGCTTCACCGCCGTCACGCCGATCGGGTTGGGGCGATACTTGGTGCGCTGCGCAAACACCCCGACTTCGTGCATGTCCTCCATGCCGCGCGGCCGGCGCAGCAATTGCTTTTCAGGGTCGAAACCCTGCGCGCGGTCGAGGAAGAACACCACGATCACGTGTGAAAAGCCCTCGAGCCCCTGCAGGCCGCGCGCGTATTGCGAATCGAGATGGATTTCCGAGTCGACTTTCGCCCAGCCACCCTGCGACATCTCGGTCACCGGGCTTTTGACGGTGCCGATCGAATGAACGTTGAACGTGTCTGTCAAAATAAAGTTGCTCCGCGTGCCCTGTGCCTATCCCCGCGGCAAGCCGCGGGGAATCGCAATTGATGTAGGGTGCGCTTGCGCACCATCCGGCAATCGGTGCGCAAGCGCACCCTACACCGAAATTGATTGTCAGGGCAGTAATATCGTCGAGCCGGTGGTCTTGCGGGCCTCGAGATCGATGTGCGCCTGCGCCGCTTCGCGCAGTGGATACGTCTGATTGATCGAGATCTTGACCGCTTTGCTCTTCACCACCGCGAACAGGTCCTGCGCGGCCTTCACGAGGTCCTCGCGCTTGGCGGTGTAGGTGAACAGCGTCGGACGCGTCAGGAACAGCCCGCCTTTCTGGGCCAGCACGCCGGGATTGAACTGCGTCACCGCGCCGGAAGCGTTGCCGAAGCTCGCCATCAACCCGAGCGGCGCGAGACAGTCGAGCGAATCCATGAAAGTGTCTTTACCGACGCCGTCGTACACCACCGGAACACCCTTGCCTTTGGTGATTGCCTTGACGCGGTCGACAAATTTTTCCCGGGACGTGACGATCACGTGCTTGCAGCCGGCTTTTTTCGCCAGCGCGGCCTTCGCATCGCTGCCGACCGTTCCGATCACGGTCGCGCCGAGGTGTTTGGCCCACTGGCACAGGATCTGGCCTACGCCGCCGGCCGCCGCGTGCACGAGTATGGTGTCGCCTTTCCTGACTTTGTAGGTGCGCTTGACCAGGTACCACGCCGTCATGCCTTTGAGCATGATCGCCGCAGCGACCTTGTCGTCAATGCCGGCGGGAACCTTCACCAGCCGGTCGACCGGGCGCAGGCAGATTTCGGCATACGACCCGATCGGATTCGCATAGGCAACGCGGTCGCCGACTTTGAACTCTTTCACTTTCGGGCCGACCGCTTCGACCACTCCCGCGCCTTCCATGCCGAGCGTGAGCGGCAGCGGCAACGGATACAAACCGGTGCGCTGATAGACGTCGATGAAATTGAGTCCGACGGCGGTGTTGCGCACCAGCACCTGGCCCGGTCCGGGGCTGCCGACCTCGACTTCTTCCCAGCGCATTTTCTCGGGACCGCCTGTTTCATGAATTCGAATGGCGTATGACATTGGCTATTCTCCGTTTATGTTTGGCTGAACACGAAAAGCTCACCCTCAGCACCGGTTATTGTAACCTCATTGTAACCGCATCAAAGCCCGAACGCGGGGTCCCGCGCCACGTTTTTTGCCCTGTGCCGCATGTTATATTTGCACGCCGCCCGCGCATGGGCTTGACTACGTCTGGAGAACCGCATGGCCGCAGCATCCAAGCCGGTGTCCCAACCCCGCGACCTCAAGCTGATCGTCGAAAAAGACGTGAAGATCCCGCTTCGCGACGGCACGCTCCTCTATGCCGATATCTTCCGCCCCGACGGCGGCGCCGAGCGCTTCCCCGCCATCATGAACCTCAGCGTCTACCAGAAAGACAAGCTGTGGGTGCCGCCAGAGGACCTCGAGGAGGCAGCCAATCCTTACATGAACTGGGAGACCGTCAATCCGCTGTGGTGGTGTCCGCGCGGCTACATCTGCGTGCGCGTGGATGCGCGCGGCGCAGGCAAGTCACCCGGCCGCTCCGAGCCGAGTTCGCATCAGGAATCGCTCGACTTCTACGACGCGGTCGAGTGGATCGCGAAGCAGCCGTGGTGCTCAGGCAGCATCGGCACGCTCGGCATCTCGTATCACGCGAGCTCGCAGTGGCGGCTCGCCAACCTCAAGCCTCCTTCGCTGAAAGCGATCATGCCGTGGGAAGGACGCGCCGACCAGTACCGCGACCAGGCCTATCACGGCGGCATATTCGCGCTCGGTTTCATCGGCAACTGGTGGCTTACGCACACCGCGCACCACCTGCTCGGCAATCCGCGCAGCTACAACCCGGACTCGTTCCATAACGACATGATGTGGCAGTACATGAGCCACGATCTGGATTCCGAATACTGGCGCCAGAGCGGCGCGCAATGGGACAAGATCACGCTGCCGGTCTACAGCGTCGGCAACTGGGGCGGTTTCTCGATGCATCTGCGCGGCAATACCGAGGCCTACATGAACGCCGCATCGAAGCACAAGAAGCTCAGGATCCACACCGGCACGCATTTCCATCCGTTCCATTCAGAGGAAGGACGCAGCGACCAGTTGCGCTGGTTCGACCATTGGCTGAAAGGCATGGACACCGGAATCATGGACGAGCCGCCGGTGAAACTCGAAATCCGCACCGGCGGCAGTCCGCAGCGCTACGCGTTCCGCACCGAGAACGAATGGCCGCTCGCGCGCACGCAGTGGACCCGGATGTACCTCAAAACCGACCGCGAGCCGTCCAGCGAAGCGCATGCGGCCGAAGGCGAGCTCGTTGCGAGCGCGCCGCCGCAAGCGGCCAAGCTCACCTATCCGGCAAGCGGCGTGACCAAAGCGGGCGTCGCGTCCGGTTCGTCGCTGTCGACCACTCATGGGAACGTCGGACGCAGCGGCGTTTCCTTCGTGACGGCGCCTCTCAAGCAAGACACCGAAGTCACCGGACCGCTCGCGCTCAAACTCTGGGTATCGAGCAGTTCCGAAGACATGGACATTTTCGTGATCCTGCGCAACATCGGCCCGCACGGCGAGGACATCTGCGAAGTCGGCCAGCACGGCCAGCCGGTGCCGTGCGTAACCAAAGGCTGGCTGCGCGCGTCGCACCGCCAGCTCGATCCCGCGCGCTCGCTGCCGTACCGTCCGTATCATGCGCACACCGGGCGGCTATGGCTGAAGCCCGGCGAAATCGTCGAATGCGACATCGAAATCTGGCCGACTTCGATGGTGTTCAGGCAAGGACACAGGCTGCGCATCGACATCCAGCCGCGCGACGGCATCGGCAGCGCGCCGTACACCCATTACCACGCCGAGTACAACGCCGGCGCCCGGAATACGATCTACACTGGCGGCGATAAGGCGTCATACCTGCTGCTGCCGATCATTCCACCGAAATAATCGCGCAGGAAAGGAATGCAAGATGTCGAACGCGGATTTGTCATACACGTATTTCCCCGAGGACTACCGCTGGTCGCACGGCATTTTGATCGGGCTCAATGCGGCGCCCTGGGGCGGGGCCGAGATCGGGGAAGTCCATCGTATCGGGCTGCGTCTGCGAGCGCACCTGGGCGACGACGCCGCGTGGTTCCGCGAGTGGGCGCGCGAAGCCGGCACGGTGGAGCAAACCGGGCGCACGCTGCTTGCCGAGGGCCGGCGCGCGAGCGCGGCGACTTACCTCTTGCGCGCAGCTAACTACTACCACGTCGGCGAGCGCTTCCTGCAGCCGAAGCCGGAAGGGCTCGACGCGTACCGGCGAGGCGTCGAGTGCTTTCGCGACGCGGCCAAGATCATGCGGCGGCCGCGCATCGAGCACGTCGAAATTCCTTACGAGGGCGCGACGCTGCCGGGAATTCTCGTGCACGCCGAGCCGCTGCCGGGGCGCACCGGCGCAGTACCGGCAGTCGTGTTCTTTGATGGTTTCGACATCACCAAGGAAATCCAGTACTTCAAGGGCGTGCCGGACCTCGTCGCGCGCGGCATTGCGTGCCTGATCGTGGACGGCCCCGGCAACGGCGAGAGCGTGCGCTCTCGCGGCCTCTACCTGCACCACGAGACCGAACGCTACGGCACAGCGGCGTATGAATACCTCGCCAACCGCCCGGAATTCGACCCGAAACGCATCGGCGTCATGGCGATCAGCCTCGGTGGCTATTACGCGCCGCGCGCCGCCGCGTTCGAGCAACGCTTCGCGTGCTGCATCGCGTGGGGCGCGCAATGGGACTATTGGCAGACCTGGAAAAACCGTTTCGACCGGCTCGACCGCGGCAACCTGCCCTCGCTGTCGGTGCCATGGCAGCACCTGCTGTGGATCTTCAACGCCGGCACGCGGGAGGAAGCCATGCAGAAGCTCGAGGGATTCCGCCTCGACGGCGTGGTGCAGAAAATTACCTGCCCGTTCCTGCTGGTGCACGGCGAGGGCGACGAGCAGATCCCGCTCGCGCTGGCGCAAAAATGTTTCGACGCGGTGGGCTCGAAGCACAAGACGATGAAAGTCTTCACCCGCGAAGAGGGCGGATATCACCACTGCCAGATCGACAACGTCAGCGTCGGCGTTGCCTACATGTGGGACTGGCTGGAGACGGTACTGATTACGCGTCAGCAGCCACTTCGCGCGTAACCGCCAGCGAAGTGCCGAAGCACGGCACGTAAACGGAATGTGTCCCGGGCCCGCCGGCCACAACGATTCCGATTGCTTCCGGCCGCGGCGATATCGGCAGCAAGGTGTCCGGCCCGATTTCTCCCAACTCATGGCTGCGGGAATCGCGCACGCGCCCGAGGTCTTTCGCCGTCATCCGGTGCGCCGGAATCTTCGAGCGCTCCCACAGACGCTGCTTGACTTCGCTCTTGCTCAGGCCCGTGCGTTTCAAAATTTCCGCGTGCTCGGGTCCGATCACGAGCCACGGCTCGCCGCCGTGGGCGTATTCGTTGCTCGGCGGATGGATCATGGTCTCCGCGATCGCCCGCAGCAGCTCGCCGGCGTCTTTCGTATGCGTGTTCATGTTCATGGTGCCTTCGGCGCCGACGACGGTCACCGTGCTGCGGCCGGCCGTGTAGCCGCGCTCGACGTGCAATGGCTCCCACGGGTTCGCGCCCTCGTTCTCGGCGCAGCAAAACGTGTACTTGCCGGGCTGCCCCTGGGTTGCGCGGTCCATTTCCCCCGGCAGCGCACCGCCGATGTTGCGCAAGATCAACCGCAGCGCGCGGCCGATGGTCGCATTGGCCCAGGCGCCCTCACCCAGACAATTGAACGTGCCGTTGATCGCCAGCCTTCGGGCGACGGGTCCGTTGACGATGATCCAGACCGCAACAGGATTGGTGGTCGCCTGAATGCCCTGCAGATTGAACTCGGGCGCAACGACCGCCTCAGTCGCCGCGATCAGGACCGGCAGATGCTCGGGATCGCATCCCGCGAGCACAGCGTTGATCGCGATGCGCTCGACGGTTGCCGCACCGAAACCCGGCGCAATCGTCGCCACGACCTCGTCGCACGCGCGGCGCGTGTGGCGTAGCATCCGCCCGACGCGCTCTGCCGTCGGCGGCACGATCGGCAACCCGTCGCTCCAGCGCCGCTCGCGGTAGAGCTGGTTGATCGCATCCAGATCGTCCGGAGCTTCGAACGATGCCGCACCGGTGACTCTCGAATTCCCGCTCATGCCGGCTTAGCCTTGCTCGCGAGCTTCGCGATTTCGTCGACGCATTGCTCCGCCATCTGCCTCACCTCGTCCCGCGTGCGCAGGCCGAACGGATGCGGGATGACGGCGATCGGCAGGCCGGAATGACCCAGCGCGGCGGCCTGGGCACGGCCCAGCGTCGTGAACGCGGTCGAGCATATCGTCACCGCCGCCGCCCCGCGCTTCGCCATTTCCACACTGTCGTGGATACTCCACGACGTACACGACCCTCAGTCGCCTGAGCCGGTGATCACCAGATCGCACTGCCCGGCGAGTTCCTCGTACATGGCCTCCGGCGCGGCCACCGATGCTGCCCGCTTTCTTCGCTTGATCACCTGCCGGACGCCGTACCGGCTGACCAACAGCTCGGAGAGGTCATCGACCAAGTGATCGAAGTTAGGTTTGGCGTTGTCGATGAAACCGACAACCGCTCCGGCGAGCCCGTCCAAAACGCGCCGCACCTGCTGCGCGCCCGCCCGCCGCGGCGCGGTCGGGTCGAAAAGTCGCACGGTTGCTGTCATTGCATATTCTCCTTCATGTTTGCGGCGATTCCGGCGCGCGCGTAGCCCGCGCCGCCGGGTCAATCCGCAAGCCGCACGCTACCAGCCTCTGGGTTCTGCGCGAAGAACGGCAAGTGCGCCAAGTTCGGCGGCGAGCTTGTCGTAGCCGCCGGCACTCAATGCGTCCAGCGGCGGACGTGGCTGACCGCATTCGCGTCCCATCGCGCGCAGCGCACCCTTCAGGCCGCCAGCGCCGGCGCGTTTGACGATCTGACGCAGCGCCGCCAGGTCCTCCTGGGCCGGCCGTGCGTCGAAATATTTCTCGGTGCGGCAGATGTCATAGAGTTGGCGCACCCGCGTTGGCGCGACTCCCGCGAGCGACGAGAACATGCTGGTCGCGCCGACGGCCCCGGCCGATACCATGTACTCCGTACCTGAAACCAGCTGGAAATCCGGGCGCACGCGCCATGCGTTGGACACGATATTGATCATGAACTGCCAGTCGAGGCTAGCGTCAACCACGCCCGCAAAATTGCCGAGCCGGTCGAGGAGTTTCAGCACCAGGTCCGTTTCAATTTTCGTCGCGCCCAGTTCGCCGGGCGTGTAGAAGACGAAAAACGGGATGCTCACGGCCGAGCCGATTTGCGCGAAGTGCTCCAGCACCATCGCCGGCGGAGGGGTCCAGTAGTAGGGCGTGGTCGCGACCACCGCAGCAGCCCCCGCGTCCTGGGCGTGGCGGGCACGGTCGGCCGCAATGCCGGTTCCCGCGTCGCTGACGTGCGCGATCACCGGCACGCGGCCCTTGACCGCCCTGATCGCAAACGCGAGGAGTCCGCGTTGTTCCGCATCGGAAAGGCTGACCGACTCGCCCGTATGCATGGGCAGCGCGAGCGCCTGCGCGCCGTGGCGAAGATGGAACTCGATCACTTTCTCGAACAGGCCGAAATCGATTTGCAGTCCGGGCGTAAACGGCGTGATCGGCGCATGCGCTAAACCTGGTCGAAAATTTTGCATCTCATGCCTCTGTTCGTGACTGGTGATTGGTGATTGGTGATTGGTGTTAAAAGCCGTGACTGGTGATTGGTAATTGGTGACTGGCAAATTCCGCTCTTACTAATCACGAATCACCAATCACGAATCACCGATGTTATTACCAGCCGTGGGGTTCGGTCTCGAGGATGCCGAGTTCCGCAAGCTGCGTGGCAATGTAGGCCTGGCGCTCCTTGCCGGCGGTCGGCAGCGGCGGCCGGGTCGGCCCGACCGGGCGTCCCATGACCACCATCCCGCCTTTGAGCGATGACGGGTACTGGTCGCGGAACAAGTTCCATAACCGCGCGAGCTTGAATTGGAGTTCGCGCGCGCGCACACTTTCTCCGGCGACGCACGCATCGAACAATTGCGTGCACAGGTTGGGACAGATGGCGCCCGCCGAAGAATAGGATCCCGCGCCGCCAAGCGGCACGGACGGCGCGAGGAACTCCACGCCCGCGATCATCGAGAAATTCGGCCGCAGCGCGAGCGCCACGCGGGAAATCTCGAGAAATTTCTCACTGTTGAAGCTGGCCTCCTTCATGGCGATGAAGTTGGGCAGGCGCTCGATGAGGCGCCGCGTGAGTTCTCCCGTGAATTCCACGCCGGCGAGGTAACTGGGCGAGTTATACGCGATCAGCGGCAGATCGACCGAGGTGGCCAGCCGGACAAAGTAATCGTAAATGGCGTCAGCCGTCGGATTCCAGAAATACGGGGTAATCGCAATAATAGCGTCGGCCCCGATCTGCTGCGCGTGTCGCGCCAGTTCCATCGAGTCTTCCACGGCGAGCGCGCTCACGTGGATTGAAACCGGTATCCGTCCTGCCACGACGCGTACCGCCACTTCGGCAAACGCCTTGCGTTCCGCGATCGTGAGGTTGAGCGATTCCCCCTTGTGATGCGGCCATGAAATGGCGGTGGCGCCCGTGCGGACGTGAAAGTCCAGCAGCCGCTCAAACGTCGGCAGATCGGGGCTGAAATCCGCCTTGAGCGGTGTTACCGTGCTTTGCATGACGCCTTTGAGACTGATCGACATTTTCCTTCCTCAGTAATCGGCTCGCGATAGTTTAATGGTTTCGCGCGCCTTCGTGAATCATTGCGCGGCTGAATCATCGCGAGGCTTGACACGAGGTAACTGGAAAACGACACTCCAAGCCAGCACTCATTCTTGAAAAAAAGGACAGCCCCATGTCAGATTCCGATCTTCGCGCCAAGTACGGCGCCGGCGCCTGCGACGCCGGTCACAAAATCCAGCCGCAAATTTTCGCGCGGCGCCTCGTGCAGCGCGACAGCCTCGATCAGAACTTCACGCAGCTCTGGCTCGACTTCGCCATCAGCGGAATGAGCCGGCGCCCGGCGCTGGACACGCGCACCCGGCTGCTGGTGCTGGTCGGCCAGTATACGATGGCGAAAAGCCACGCCGCGCTCGAGGACACGGTGCGCGCCGCCCTCGCCGCTGGCGTCAAGCCGCGCGAGATTCTGGAGATCATTTTGCAGTGCGTGGTCTACGGCGGGCACACGACGGTCGAGCCGGCAATCGAGGTGTTTCATCGCCTGGCGGAAGAGTTGGGCCTGCTTGAAGAACTGCGGGCCTCGCAGCTTCCGCGGGACGGAAATGACCGCGCGCGTTCCTATGACAAAGAGCGTTTAACCTGGCATCCTGATGACGTGGCCGACTCCCGCTGCGCCGGCCTCATGCAGCGTCATGGCTGGCTCGCCGTCGGGCGTGGGCTCACCATGCGGCCGCGGCATCACCTGAACGTCCTGGCGTGGCTGGACACGATGGACCCCGAGTTCGCCGGCCTGTGGGTGAAGTTCTGCTACCAGGGCATGTACTCCCGCGGCATCGTGGACGACAAGACGCGCCTGCTGTGCATGGTGGGCGACTGCCTGGCGGTGGGCGAAGCCACGCAGGCGCGCGGACATATGCGCGGCGCCATGCGCAACGGGGCATCGCCACGCGAAGTGATGGAAGTAATACTTCAGACGTGCGTCAATTTCGGGATGCCCCCCATGCTGCACGCGCTGGAGAGCTTCGTGGAGATCATGGCCGAGGATGGGCGGCTCGCCGAGATCGGCAATCCGCCGCGGCGCGTCGAGACTTACTCGAAGTGATCGCGCGCCGCCTAGCGGCACACCAACACAGGGATCCTGCTGTGGACCAGCACTTTCTGGGTTTCACTGCCGAGCAACAGGCTCTGCAAACCCCTCCTGCCGTGAGACGCCATCATGATCACGTCGCACCCGGACTTCGTCGCCTGTTTGATAATTGCTTCGTACGGTGACTCGTTAATAACGGAAACCGGCGCGCATTCGACTCCGGCAGCAGTCGCCGCGGAACACACTTTGTCCAGGATCTCCGTCGCAAGCACGGCAGCTTCCTCTTTGTACTTCCTTTTCACTGGTGCCGCCATCGCCGCCGGCACGAAATAATGCTCGCTCACATACTTCGCGTAGTCCGGCATTACGTGGATCGCCGTGATTTTCGCGCCAAGCTCCTTGGCCGTCTTTATCGCCTGTTTTGCCGCTTTGTCGGACAGCTTCGAACCATCCGTCGGCAGCAGAATATGCCTGAACATGTTGTTCTCCTATCGGGAAAGGAAATCGTCACCCACGCAGGGCGCAAAAAGCTTTTACCTGGTAACTATGGAACGGAGCGCGCCGCCGCGTCTTGACCAAAATCAACCAACGGTCAGACCGCCCGTCGGGGGACGCGGCCAAGGCTGTTCGCGCACGGCCCCCGGAAACAGCCTGTTTGGGCATTATGTCACAGTCCGGTACTGTGACAAATATCACATCCTGGCGTGCGGAAAAAATCACGTTTTCTTGGTTGTTTTGTGCCTAAAGTCACAGAAATTACAACCGGCTTGACGTATCTTGGCTTAGCGTGTGCTGGAAGTCACATTCTTCAATATTTTAGAGCAAAGGAAACAACCATGGACCCCAGACGGCACCTGCTGAGAAACGCCTGGATTACACTCCTCGCGTCGCTCGCCTTCGCGGCGGTATTGGCGCTACCCGGCCGGGCCGGTGCAGCGACTCCTTTGACTTTTGTTCCTTCCGGTCCTACGCAAACCGCTTCGTGGTACAGCGCAGTTCCTGCGGCCGGCGTTTTCTCGGACGATTACACTTTCACGGTCGGCTCTACTTCCCAAATCACTCTCCAAGATGTGGGCACCTGGTTCGGTGGCTTTAGTTCCCTGAATGCGCAAGTTTTTAATTCAACGCCGACCTTGATGGTTACGGCCCCGTGGTTGACGAACTCGACGCCAACTTCTTTGGTGGCTGGGAATTACACCCTTAATGTCTCCGGCACAGCCCTTTATGCGGGCGGATATTCTGGATCTGTTACCTTGTCGACGGCGACCGCCCCGATTCCGGAGCCCGAAACCTACGCGATGATGCTGGCGGGTCTCGGCCTGATGGGATACGTGGCGCGGCGCAGGAAACAAGGGCGAGCACTCGCGTAATCCCCTTACGCGGCAATACCACCGTAACGAAAACCGGACACCTTGAATCATGAATCTCCCCGTTCCAGAACTCATCGTCGCATCACTGATGGCCGTTGCCCTGATCTCCACGGAGAGCGGGAGTATCGCCGGAGTAATCAATGTCAGCGCCAAGGCTGACGAGCGGATTGCCGGAACCTGGACGAGCTATTCGCCGACCCGGTTTGGCGCAAGGACGGTGGAGTTTTTCGGGAACGGCACCTGCCAGATCCGGGCGGGCGCGGAGGGAACATCGCCGTGCAAATGGCAGGCGCTGGAAAATGGCCGCGCGCAAATCGAGGCTACGGTGTCCGGCAGCGCCGAAGTCTTCTCCGCTTCTGTGGCAGGGGACAACATGATCATCAAGGAACCCGGCCGCGAGACCCCGTACGTCCGCGTGAACACCAAGGAAGCGTACGCACGTCAACAACTGGTAAGGGGCCCGTCCGACTTTACCCTCCCGTGGGACTTTGAGCCCTCTCAAAGATAAAAGCCTTCCGCAGCCTCAGGAAGGCTCATTTCGTTGTTGCGTTGCTACGAAATTGGCTACGCTGATTAAAGTTCGAGCAGCAGCCGCAATGCAACGTCCACTCGCGAAAGTTCCGCGGCGCTCAAGCGCCCGAAAGTGTCGCTTACGGCATCCCGCGGCACGGCGCTCAGCTTGTCGACCATAACGTCGGATGATTGGCGCAGGTTGTTGAGCCGGCCCGGATCAATGCGCACTCGAAGCGGTGCGGCGGCGATCAGCTCACTCGTCAACGGGCAGACCATCACGCTGCCCAGCTCGGCCAGGCGATCGGCTTGCACGATGAGTGCTGGACGTGGCTTGCCGGTGTACGGTCCCTTGGCGGCGACCGTGACCAGATCGCCCCGGCGCAGACTCATTAGACGTTGCGCAGAAAGTCGAACCAGTCGTCGCGCTTGTCAGCCTGGTTTATGGCCTGGACTGCGCGATTGAGTTGGGCGGGGTCGACGTCGAGTGCCTTGCGCTTCACCGCGCGCAGGCGTGGCTTGCTCTGCGGTGTGCGCATACGGTCGGCTAAGCGAGTTCTCTTTGCTGTTGCGGTCATGATGCAATCCCCCGGCTCGGATTGGTTCGAACGACGGCATTTTACCACGCTGCATGTCCGGGCCTCCTCCGCCCGTTCTGACAATGCTCGAGGCGTCGCAGTTCGCTGCGACTTATCGTGCCGATTTCTACGGCGAATTTGGCTACTTTGGGACAAGAAAAAGGGGCAGCGTAAAAGCTAACCCCTTGAATTCTGGTAGGCGGTGGGAGACTTGAACTCCCGACCAACGGATTAAAAGTGGTAGCTGAGAAACGAGACTGTTGTTAAATCAATCGCTTGCAATGCTTGCCAATTTACAAACCAATGTCACTCAAGGCACAAACAATATTACGCGGGCCTGTCACGTCACAATTACGTCACAGCGCTACCGTCCAAGTTCGGGTGTCGCATGGCTCCCCGACCCGGGCAAAAGTGGGAACTTCTGGTTACTAAGGGTCCCGCTGCCTCAATATGTCGCAATGCGCTAAGGCGCCCCGGCAGGATTCGAGCCCACTACTTCCTCATTCGCTGGAGTCCAAGACTGACGGGAAAGATTGGCGAGTCGGTTTGAAAAGTTGGTAATTACCGCTTGCGTCAGGCCGTTGCGGCTAACCCGTTGCGTACGCGCTTCTGCCACTCCGCCATCCAGCCCGGCAGATCATCGGCGGGCATGGGCTTGGCGATGAAATAGCCCTGCGCGAGATGGCATCCTGTGCGGCGCAGGAAATCCCAGTCGTCGCGGTCTTCCACCCCTTCGGCCACGACTTCCATGCCCAATTGTTTGGCCAGACCCAGGCTCGCATCATAGATCGCGCGGATTGTTGCATTCGTCCCGGCGCCATGCACGAAACTCTGGTCGATCTTCAGTTCGGTGAAGGGGATGTCGCGCAGTTGGGCGAGCGAGGAATGTCCGGTGCCGAAGTCGTCAATCGACAAGCCAAAGCGCTTCATTCGCAGGCGGGTCAGGATCTCGAGTGCAGCCCGCGTGTCCTGCATCAATCTGCTTTCTGTCACTTCCAGCGTAATGCCCTGCGGCGGCACACCCGCCTCGGCCGCGAGCAGGGCGACGGCATCCGGAAAATCCAGTGAAGTCAGATTGTCCATCGACACGTTGACGGCCACCCACAGCACCAGCCCCGCTTGCTGCCAAACCTTGGACTGGGCCAGTGCGCCGATCAGCACCACGCGGGTCAGATCATCGATCAGGCCGTGCGCTTCCGCCACACCGATGAACTGGTCGGGGAACACCATCCCATGCACGGGGTGGCGCCAGCG
>JACPTJ010000156.1:0-6137 GCA_016192835.1 Betaproteobacteria bacterium | reverse complement strand
GCACCAAAGCCTCCACGCCCACTACCTCACCCGTTGCGACCGCGACCTTTGGCTGGTAGTAATTTACGAGTTGGCCATTGGTGATGGCGGCACGCAGTTCGTCAGCGCTGTAACTCTTCGTCGCCGCCTGGGAACCAGCTCGCGACGGGGGTGACCACCTCTCCAGCAGCGCGGACAATCGTTCCGGCGTAACGGGCTTGTGCAGACTACCCAGCACTGTGATGCCGTGCGCGTGCAACAGTTTCTCGGCGGTCTGAAGCACGCGTTCGTCTTCGCCACTCACCAGGATGAGACTGCCAACGTAGTGGCGCTCGACCAGCTTGCGCACGAATTCAAGGCCATCCATTCGCGGCATGTTCAGGTCGAGCAAGATCGGGTCCGGTGCACCGTTCGGACTAACGACGCAATCCAAAGCAACGTGCCCGCTGTCACAGGTTATCACCTGGGTAAATCCAAGATTGTTCAGCATGCGGCCAAGCAGCTTGAGCGTGAACGGGTCGTCATCAACCACCAGGACCCGGAGTGCGGATTTCTTGACCATGATCATTCTCCCTAGCTTTTCGCGGTCGGATGCTGCTCCTGCAACAACGAATCCAAACACCGTTCCACGGCGACCAGTTCTTGCTCGAATCTGGGCAATAGCGCGGCCAGGGTTTCGTTGTCGCCGTCCTTTCCGGCCTGTTCCATTTCGGCACATAGCTCGCCCAGCGCCAGTGCACCCATGGATCGAGCCGATGACTTCAGCTTGTGCGCTGCCGCACCAGCCGCTGTTGCTTCGCCCGCCGCGCAGGCGATGCGCAGTTCCGACGCGATCCTGGCCGCGCTCGCGCGAAAGTCCTGCAGGAAGTCGCGGATGACCGCCGGGTCGTTGCCGACCAGCCTTTCGAGAACGCCCACGTCCACCGGCACCGCTGCTGCGGTTTGCGGCGCGGGTGACGCAGTGCGGTCGGCCGCGGCGGGCATCCATTTTTCCAGCGTCGCTTTCAGCTTCGCCAGCGGCGTCGGTTTGCTCAGGTAGTCGTCCATGCCGGCGTCACGGCAATGCTCGGGTTCGCCCGCGAGGACGTTGGCGGTCAGGGCAACGATCGGAATGCGCTGGGACCCCTGCTCTTCGGCGCGAATGGCCGCGGTCAGCACGTAGCCATCCATCTCCGGCATATGCAGGTCGGTGAGCAGCAGGGCGTAATGGCCGCTCTGCCAGCGCGCGAGCGCCTCGCGGCCGTCGCCGGCGACATCCGCTGCGTAGCCGAGCAGAGCGAGTTGCCGCAGGATCACTTTCTGGTTGGTCTCGTTGTCTTCGGCCACCAGGATCAGCCGGCCCTCGCGCAGCGCCTTCTCGCGCGTCGGTGGAGTGAACGCCGCCTCGGCCTTGCCGGCAGCAGCCTGCCGTGGCTCCGCCTGCGCCCGCCCGGCGGCGATGGCCACCGCCTTGAGGAACGTCGGGCGGGTGAGCACATTGCCGTCCACCACGGTCAAGTCTGAAACCTCGGGTCGCGGCTTGCGCCGCTGCCCGCGCCTGATGACGAGCACGCGCACCTGCGCATCCGCCCGGGCGCGGGCTGTCACCCGCACCGCGTCCATCGGGGACGGTCCCTTGCCGGCGTCGATCACCCACACCGACACGTCAGGCAGACGCGTGGCGATCTCTTCTTTTGCCGCAGCGAGGTCCGGTACCCGCGCGACGGCTGCGCCGCCGTGCGCAAGATATACGGCGAGATCGTCAGCCAGTCCCTCCGGGCCGCCCACGACGAGACACGAGAGCCCTGCGACTTCGGATGCCGCCTTGCCCGCACCCGGCTTTTCCGGCAGGGGCGCGAACGGTAGGCGCACGGTAAATGTGGAGCCTTTGCCCGGCGCGCTCCGCACCGTGATCGTTCCGCCCATGAGTTCCGCCAGATGACGGGAGATGGCCAGGCCCAGACCGGTGCCGCCGAACCGCCGCGTAAGGTTGATCAACACCTGGCGTAGCCGCAGCGCATCGCCCAGAACTTCCGCGGGAATCGCCGGATCGGTGAACAGGGTGAGCTCCACTCCCTTCGTTCCTGCCAGTTTGTCCAGTAAGCCACAGACCTTCTCCACCACGTCCGCCACCGGCGTGGGCGCGCGTTCGATCTCGAGCCCGCCGGCTTCGATCTTGGAGAAATCGAGGATATCGTCAATGATGGTCAGCAGGGAAAACGCCGATTCGCGGATCAGATTGACCAATTCCACCTGGTGGTCCAGCAGGCTGCTTTGCTCCAGCACCTCGACCATGCCGATCACGCCGTTCATGGGGGTCCGGATCTCGTGGCTCATCGTGGCGAGAAAGTCAGATTTGGCGCGGGTCGCGAGCTCCGCCGCGTTCTTGGCGGCAACGAGCGCCTCCGCCACCTGCTTGCGTTCGGTGATGTCCGCGTTGGTGCCGATCATCCGCAGCACCCGCCCTTGCGCGTCCCGCTCGACCACCTTTCCGCGACTATGCATCCACCGCAGCTCGCCGCCTTTGGTGCGCACCTGGTGCTCGTACTGGTAATCGGGGGACCGCCCTCTCAGCACGTCCTTGATGATTGCCATGATGCGATTCCGGTATTCGAGCTCGCCAGCGCCAGATTCAGGCGAGCTCTCTCCAGAGTCAGCGCCTGCTCGGCCTGCTTCTGTGCCGTGATGTCGCGGGCGACGCCGAGGAAACCGGTGATTTGCTGCGTGTCGTCGTGAATGGCACTTACGGAGAGCAGCACCGGGAAACGCGAGCCGTCCTTTCGCAGGTAGGTCCATTCGCGCGTCTCAGCCTGCCCCGCGCGTGTCTTGGCCACAAAGACGTCGAAGCCAGGCTCAATGGCCCGGCCCAGTTCGGCTGACAGTTCGCGCGCGCGCGCGGCGATCTGCACTGCATCGTGAAAAACGGTGGGGGTCAGCCTGCCAACCATCTCTTCCGCAGCGTAGCCGAGCAACTCCTCTGCCGCCGGATTGAAGTGCGTAATCACGCCATCCGCGTTTGTGGCAATGATGGCCGAGGCCGCGCTGCTGAGGATGGATTGTTGGAAGGCAGCTTGCTGTGTTAAACGACGATTGGCGAGGCGCAGTTCGAGTAGTGTGACCACTTGCCGCGCAAGTCGGGCCAGCGTTTCTCGTTGCTCCGCGGTAAGGTGGCGCGACACACGGTCCATGACGCAAAGCGTGCCGATGTGGTGCCCATCCGGCGTGGTCAGCGGCGCGCCCGCGTAGAAGCGGATTTTCGGGTCGCCGGTGACGAAGGGGTTGTCGCGGAAGCGATCGTCTTCGAGCGCATTCGGGACTTCAAACACCTCCCGCCCCTGGATGGCGTGTCCGCAGAAAGAGATGTCGCGCGGGGTCTCGGTGGCGTCGAGGCCCACCTTGCTCTTGAACCACTGCCGCCGCGCATCCACCAGCGAGATGAGGGCGATGGGCACGCCGATGACTTGTGCGGCGAGTTGGGTGAAGTCGTCGAACTCCGCCTCGGCGGGCGTGTCGAGAATGTTGTAACCGCGGAGCGCGGCCAGGCGTTCGGGTTCGTTGGACGGAATGTCGGGTGGTTTCATGCGTGTCCTGGTTGTTGCTTGTTCTTGCCGCGCGAATCCTTCGGGCACGGTTCGGATATGCTTGCGGGTACCGCAGGGTACGCGATAAAAATCCTATAACTGTTGGTCATGAGCTTTATCCTGGATGCCCGCCAGACTTAATTGTAGATGAAAGATAGCTGCGTTTGCGGGCTTGTCCTTGAAGACGGCATTCACCCGGGCGATGGCATTGCGAAACCACCTCACGTCCGCAGATCATCAAGGAATTCCGATGCCGGATCGACACTGGTCACGAGCAGGTAATCCCGCGCACGGGTGCAGGCAACGTAGAGCAAATGGCGCTCGGTGTTGTAAACCTCTTCCAGATCGGCGTCGTCGGCCACGGTTTCGATGCGCGATTGCAGGGGAATGATTTCGTCATCACAGGCCATCACCGCCACCGCCCGGAACTCCAGGCCTTTTGCCAAATGCATGGTGCTGATCGACACCTGCCCGCTGCTCGTTTCGACGTGCTCGTCGAGCACCTTGAACGGCAGCCCGGCCTTGACGACAGCCGCCCGGGCACGCTCCAGCTCCGCCTCAGATCGAACGAATACGCCTATTTCATGGGGCATCACCCCATCCTTGCCTCGGTCTGACAGCCAAGCGCCTACTGCCTCGACCTCTTTTTCCCGGCTGTTGAAGGTTTGAACGACTGGAGCGGGTCCATTAAATACTGAAATCGTGCCGCGCCGCTCTTCGGTATTGCCATCAACATCCGACACCTCCGGCGCCAGCAACCGGTCCGCCTGCATCCTGATCTGATGCGATGTTCGATAGTTGATGTGCAGGGTGCGCGCGCGGCCACGAATATCCACACCAAGCGATAGCCACGAGAATGGCAACTGGAAAATCCGTTGACCCAGATCGCCGGCAAAGAACAAGCCGTTCGGTCGATCCGCCCCGAATGCGGCCAAAAACCGCAACTGCGCAACGCTCAAATCCTGTGCCTCATCGACCACGACAAAATCAAAGGGGGGGTGTTTGCGGCCCGCCAACTGGCCGGCCAGTCGATTGAACATTCCCGCGAAGGTGATGAACCCCTCAGCACTCACCCGGCCGCGCACGACATCGAAGACTGCCCAAAGCGCGGCGCGCTGAGGCTCCGGCAAGCGCGTCTTTCTGCCCAGGCGCTTCACGTCCCGATAAGATTCCCAGCTATCCAGTTGCCAGGCATCAACCAGTTCTTCCCACTCCGACTGCAAGAAGTTCAGGCTGAATTTCTGACCGGCAACCGCCGCTGCCGCCTCCGTCATGAACCGTCGGATGACCTCGCGGGTGGCGATCTGTGGGTGACCGAAGTGCCGCTCATAAAGCCGCTCGCCGATGGCGTTCATGGCGTGTACTTCCAGGCGTTCGGCCAATCGCGGTTCGTTACTGACCAAGCGCCTGAGTCGGGTTCGCAGCGCATTCGCCAGCGTGTCGGAAAACGTCGTCAGCAGCACCCTGCTATCCTGGTTGCCGCGAACCAGAAACACGGCCCGATGCAGGGCCACAATCGTCTTGCCTGTGCCCGCGGAACCGGAAACCCGCGCCGGCCCGGTGTACTCCCGCTCGACCCACTGCCGCTGTTCCGGATGAAGGAAGACCGTCCACTTGTCCCACGGAAAGTCGAGCGCGCGTTCCAGTTCCTCGACGTTGGTCATCACCCGGAAGCGGCGCTGGGCGTCGGGATGATCGAAGGGATTGGCCCCCGGCACGACGGGCTGGAGGGCGCGCGGCTTGCCGCCGGTCGCCAGTTCCAGAAGCGCCTCCGCTGCCTCTGCAGGCAGGTGATCCGCCAGCGTCAGCAGCGTGTCTTCGGTCGCCTCGCGCACATTAACCAGCCATTCTGCGGGCACGCCGTAATTCAGCAACTCATCATCGGAGACCTGAGCGAAAAGCGGTTTTCTGGCTGCGACCGGCCTGGGTTCCTCCACATACGTGGGGATGACAATCTCCTGAACCGTCTCGCGAATCTCCACCAACTGGGCCGCACCCGTCTTCGGATGTGTCTCCAGCTTCCGCCGCTCAGCCCAGTCGTAGGCCTTGTCGTGGTGATCCGCGTAACACAGCAGAAGGCTGCCTTGCGTCTTGTGAACGATCAGCCGGATATCGCCGCTCACACGCACCGACCAGAAGTTCTTGTCCTTGGACTTGTCGATCTTGTGCAACTGCATCCCGGGGTTGACAGGATTAAGCTGCAAGTCGAAGGCGGTTGTCTTGACGGCCTTCTGCTCGTCGCCTGTCAACCGTGCGAGGCTGTCGGTGAAGGTGTCGGCGATACGAAATTCCATGAGACGTCTCTATGCCCTTGCGCCTACGGTTCGTCAGAGTCCGTATTTCCGCTTCCGATTGACGAAGGCCGGCTCTGTTCCTTCAAGGATCTCCACGACTTTAGATTTGATCTCGGTGCACTCAATAGCGCCGGAAATGTATCCAAACAAATTGTTGACCTTGTCGCAGCTAGCGCAAATGATCTGCTCCGCATCGCAGACCACTGCCAAATTCGGATTGTGCGTGACCATGATTACCTGGCGGCGCTGCTTCGCCGCCTTGATACAGGTAACGAGATTCTTGTAAATTGTCTGGTTGTCGAGG
>JACPTJ010000155.1 GCA_016192835.1 Betaproteobacteria bacterium | reverse complement strand
TTCCCGCGGACGGTGACTCTCAGTTCCTTGCCCTTCCTGACCTCGGCGAGATACTCGGGCAGGTTCTGGCGCAGCTCGGTAATATTGACTTCGGACATAAGAGAACCCCGGCGATATGTACAAGCCAAGTGTACATATTGCCGAGTTTCTCTCATGTCTGAAGTCAATGTTACCAAGTTGCGCCAGAACCTCCCCGAGTATCTCGCCGAGGTCAGGAGGGGCAAGGAACTGAAAGTCACCGTCCGCGGTAAGGTCATTGCGCGCATCGTTCCCGAGAAGGGCATGCAGAATGCTGCCCGGAAGCGCCTCGCGGCGCTGCGCGCAAAATGCAAGGTGGGCGACGTCGTCAGTCCGACCGGCGAGCGTTGGGTGGCGGAGCGTGGTCGTTCTTGACACCAACGCGCTGATCTACGACGCGCTGCAGCCGAAGCGGCTCACGCCGCTTGCGCTGCGTGTGATCGAAGCCGCAAGCGAAAACGGCGAAATCGCGTGCAGCGACATCAGCCTGTGGGAAATCGCGATGCTCGTCGCGAAAAAGCGCCTCGATCCGGGTGCCGAGCTGACGCAGTTTCTGCACGACATGATTCAGGCACGCGCGCTGCGCGTGCTGCCGATCACCCCCGAAATCGCGGCGCTTTCCCAGTCCCGGCAGTTTTCGCATGGCGATCCGGCAGACCGGATAATTTCAGCGACGGCGCTGTATCATCATGCGAGGCTGATCAGCGCCGATATAAAGCTCAGAAAACTCACAGCGCTTGAGGTGGTGTGGTGAACCGCGTCATTCCTTCCGCCCTCCCGCCCTTTCGTCTCACCCGGTCTGTTTGCCAGGCTGTGCCCCAATGGGGTACACTTATTTAATGTACCTGACCGTCGCACAGACGGTGGTTTTTGAGAAGTACGCCGCGAAAATCTGGTCGGACGACGAACTGGAACAGTTCGTGAACTGGATTGCGCTCAATCCGCTCGCCGGAGATGTGATTCCCGGCAGCGGGGGATTGCGCAAGGTACGTTGGGCCGCTGGTGGCCGCGGCAAGCGCGGAGGAGCGCGAGTGACTTATTACAACGTGTTGAAGGACGGCAAAGTCTGGCTGCTGATGGCCTACACTAAAGCAAAGTTCGATAATTTGCCGTCGAGCGTATTGAAGGAGTTGAAAAATGCGATCCACCAGGAAAATGCCTGATCCGGAAGTGCAAGCATATCATCGCGATCTTCTGCGCAGCGTCGAGCAGATGAAAGCGGGCAAGGCCGCTCGCAAAACGCGCGTGAAAGTCCCGGCGGTGGTGAGCGCGCGCATCTCCAGCGGGCTCACCCAGGCTCAGTTTGCGGAGCTCCTCGGAATATCCGTGCGCACTCTCCAGAAATGGGAGCAGGGTGCGCGCGAACCTTCGGGTGCAGCCAATAGCCTCATCCGTATTGCGCAGCGGCATCCAGAAGTCCTTGCTGATGCGATGAAATGAGTCGCGGTGGTGACTTACGGGGGAAGCGAAAACTTTTGCGACGGAAGTTGTCTTCGACGCCATCTATTTATTCCTGGCTTACGACGTCGAGATCGTCGACGACCACTGACAGGTGATAACCGGTCGTAGGGTCGTAAAGATGTTGAGTCAGAACACGTAATCGGTTTGGGAGAGATTTGCGCCGTTCTATGAGTGACTCGGTCGAGGAATCGCGTGATGCCAGCGATTTCGCACCCCGTTGTCTTTCCATCGATCTCGAAGTAGGTGTGCGCGATGCGCGCATCCACGGCTTCGCTGCCGTGCGGGGCGACACGGGACAATCCTTCGTCTATCACAAAGGGGATTTGGCGGCGGCGCTTGCGAAGCTGGATGACTTCGCCAAGGGGACGGCCTTCCTGCTGGGCCACAATCTGATCGGTTTCGATGCGCCGCATCTCGCCGCGGCCAAGCCCGATCTGCGCCTGCTCGAGCTGCCGGCGGTGGACACGCTGCGCCTCAATCCGTTGGCGTTTCCCCGCAACCCTTACCACCACCTGGTGAAGCACTATCAGGACGGGCAACTGAAGCGTGGACGTTTGAACGATCCGGAACTGGACGCCCGGTTGACACTGGAGGTGTTTCGCGATCAGCACCAGGCCTTTCAGACGTGCCATGAGACGGCGCCGGATCTGCTCCTCGCCTGGCATTGGCTGGCGACAGCGGACGGCGCGGCCTCCGGCCTCAACGCTTTTTTCTCGACCCTGCGGCGCAGGCCGCGCCCTGCGATAAGGGAAGCCCATGCTGCAATCGAGCAACGTTTATCAGGCCACGCCTGCCTGACCCACGGCCGCGAGATTTTGGCTGATGCGGAAAAGCATGGGTGGGCACTGGCTTATGCGTTGGCGTGGCTGTCGGTGGCGGGCGGCAATTCGGTGATGCCACCCTGGGTGCGACATCAGTTCCCCGAGGCGCGGGCGTTGGTGCAGCGCTTGCGAGATATCCCTTGCATTGATCCGGCTTGCGCCTGGTGCCGCTCGCGGCACGATGCCCGCAAGGAACTCGCCCGCTGGTTCGGCTTCAGCGAATTCCGCCCTGAACCCGCGGGCGAGGATGGCCGCCCGTTTCAGCAGGCGATTGTCGAAGCGGCCATGCGCGGCGAGCATGTACTGGGGATTTTGCCCACCGGCAGTGGCAAGTCTGTGTGCTACCAGATCCCGGCACTGTCGCGTTACGACAAGACCGGGGCGCTGACTGTGGTGATCTCGCCGCTGGTGGCGTTGATGGCCGATCAGGTAGCAGGGCTGGAGGCGCGCGGCATCTCATCTTGCGCAGCTATCAACGGTCTGCTGTCCATGCCCGAGCGCGCCGATGTGCTGGACCGAGTGCGGCTGGGGGACGTGGGCATCCTCATCGTGTCGCCGGAGCAGTTGCGCAACCGCGCCTTGCGCAAGGTGCTGGCGCAGCGCGAGATCGGCGCCTGGGTGCTGGACGAGGCGCATTGCATTTCCAAGTGGGGGCACGACTTCCGTCCCGATTATCGTTACGTGGGTCGCTTCATCAAGGAAAAAGCGGGGGACGGCGCGGTGCCGCCGGTACTATGCCTTACCGCCACCGCCAAGCCGGACGTGGTGATGGACATCGTGGGCCACTTCCGCGATAAGCTGGGCATCAAGCTCACGCTTTTCGACGGTGGCGCCACCCGCACGAACCTGGACTTTGCCGTGGTACCCACCACGCTTGCCGAAAAGCCCGCACACATTTATCAGGTAATGTTTGCAGATCTGCCGCCGGATCGGCCAGGCGGGGCCATTATCTACTGTGCTTCCCGCAGGCAGACAGAAGAAGTGGCGGCCTTCCTGCGGGAGAAAGGGCTGGCGGCGGATCATTTTCACGCGGGACTACCACCGGAGACAAAGAAGAACGTGCAGCAACGCTTCATCGGTGGAGAGCTGCGCGTAATGGTTGCCACCAATGCCTTCGGCATGGGTATCGACAAGCCAGACGTGCGGCTGGTGATCCATGCCGATATTCCTGGTTCGCTGGAAAACTATTTGCAGGAGGCGGGACGCGCGGGGCGCGACCGGGAGGCGGCGCGTTGTGTGCTGTTCTACACCCCCGAGGATGTCGAGAGACAGTTCGGCATGTCCGCTCGCTCGCGACTCACGCAACGGGAGATCGGGGCAATTCTGAAGTCGTTACGAAACTTGGACCGCAAGAAGCGCATGGGCGGGGAGGTGGTGGCCACTGCCGGTGAGATTCTTGCCGAAGAGGAAGACGGTGCTTTCGAGCGGGATTCCGCCACCGACGACACCCGCGTGCGCACGGCCATCGCCTGGCTGGAAGAGGCCGTCTTGCTTTCCCGCGAAGAAAATCAGGTGCAGGTTTTTCCTTCCTCGCTTCGAGTGGGCTCGACAGAAGAAGCGCGCGAGAAGCTGGGGAAAGCGCCCATGGTTGATGAGTACCGGCGCCGGTTGCTATCGCTGGTGGAAGCACTCATGGCGGCGGAAGCCGACGAGGGCATTTCCACCGACGAGTTGATGGGGGTGTCAGGCCTGAGCGCGGAGAAGGTCCGCGCGGCGCTTTACGACCTGGAGCGGCTGGGCATTGCCAGCAACGACACGGCGCTGACCGCGTTTGTCCATGCAGGTGTGGAAACGTCCTCGCAAAAGCGCTTCGAGGAAGCGGCGGCCTTGGAGACGGCGTTGATCGACGAGTTGCGGCAGGCGGCGCCCGGGCTGGAAAAAGGCGAAGCCTCGCTTCTGCATCTGCGCCATGCGACGCAACGTTTGAAAGATGCCGGTCATGCTTACGCGTTGCCGGAAAAACTCTGGCGCATCCTCAGGAGCCTTTCGACCGATGGCCGCAGCGAGGATGGCGGTGTGGGCAGTGTGCGCCTGCGGCGGCTGGACGCGGAAACGATAGAGGTGAGACTCCAGCGGGAGTGGTCCGCGCTTGCGCAGACTGCGCAGTTGCGACGCGCGGCGGCAGAGCGCTTGCTGGAGCACTTGCTCTCCTGTCTGCCGCAAGGGCTGCGGGGTACGGACCTTCTGGCTGGAACTACCTTGGGCAAGCTGCTTGCTGCTCTCGAAGGCGATCTCATCCTCAAGGCGGAGGCGAAGGAACCGCCCAAGCTCCTGGATCGTGCGCT
>JACPTJ010000154.1 GCA_016192835.1 Betaproteobacteria bacterium | reverse complement strand
TCGCGCAGCATGAATGCGTCGAAGCCGCAGCCCGCCATGAAAAACAAGTGGTCGCGAACCACTTCACCGATGGCGCGCAACTCGCCGCGCCAGCCGTAGCGTTCGCGCAGCAGTCTTGCGATCGAGTAACCGCGGCCGTCGCCGAACGCCGTAAAGTTCACGGCGACGAGCGCGAATCGATCGAAGTCGCCTGCAATCGCAGCCGGTTCCTCATGGCTGTCGAGCCACACCCCGAGCCGCCCGGCGCGGGACGACAGCGTGTCGCGCTGCTCGCGCCAGAGCGCGAGCGGCACGATGACATCGCCGGCCGGAGGCACTGACGATGAGCTGCCGGGCTCCGCCGGCTTAAGCAGCTGCCAGCTGTCGGCTACGATCTGCCGATTCCTGATGATGGTTGCCATACACATGCTCCTTGAAGGGTTCAATGCCGATGCGCCGCACGACGTCGATAAACCGTTCCTCTTCGCTGTCGCGGCGCGCGAGATACAAGTCAATCAGTTTCTCAATCACATCCGGCACCTCGGCCTGCGAGACGGAGGGTCCGAGCACCTTGCCCAGCGCCGCGCCGTTGCCCTGCGCGCCGCCGATGGAAATCTGGTAATACTCCGCACTCTGCTTGTCCACGCCCAGGATGCCGATGTGGCCGACGTGATGATGGCCGCAGGCATTCATGCAGCCGGAAATGTTGAGGTCGAGCTCGCCGATGTCGTGCAGGTAATCGAGGTCGTCGAAGCGGCGCTGGATCGCTTCCGCGACCGGAATAGACTTCGCGTTCGCCAACGAACAGAAGTCACCGCCCGGGCAGCAGATGATGTTGGTGAGCAGGCCGATGTTCGGCGTCGCAAGCCCGAGAGCGCGCGCTTCCTGCCACAGGGCGTAGAGATCTGACAGTCGCACGTCGGCGAGGATCAGATTCTGTTCGTGCGAAACGCGCAATTCGCCAAACGAGTAGCGGTCGGAGAGATCCGCGATCGCATCCATCTGCTGCGCCGTGACATCGCCCGGCGGAATGCCGGTTTTTTTGAGCGACAGCGTTACCGCCGCGTAGCCTGGCACCTTGTGGGGGTGGACGTTGCGCCGCACCCAGTTGGCAAACGCCCTGTCACGCGTCAGCGCCAGCACGTAGCCGGACGCAAGCGGGTCGAGGTTCTGGTAAAGCGGCCGGGTGAAACGGCTCTCGATGCGTGCGATTTCCTCGGGGATCAGCGTCGCCGGGCCTTCTTTCAGGTGCGCCCACTCGGCTTCGACTTCCTTGCGAAACACTTGCGGGGTGCGCTCCTTGACCAGTATCTTGATGCGGGCCCGCTGGAGGTTATCGCGGCGCCCGTAGCGGTTGTATACACGCAGGATCGCGTCGAGATAGGTCAGCAAGTGCTGCCACGGCAGAAATTCGCGGATGACGTGGCCGATGATCGGCGTGCGCCCGAGGCCGCCCCCGACCAGCACGCGGAAACCCACCTCGCCGTCCGTACCCCGAACCGCGTGCAGGCCAATATCGTGTACCTGGACCGCAGCGCGGTCCGCTTCGGCTCCGTTTACCGCGATCTTGAACTTGCGCGGCAGGTAGCTGAACTCGGGACTGAACGTGGACCACTGCCGCAGCACCTCGCACCAGACCAAGGAATCCACGATCTCGTCCCGCGCGACGCCGGCGTAGTGATCGGTGGTGATGTTGCGCACGCTATTACCCGAAGTCTGGATGGCGTGCATCTGCACGGTGGCGAGCTCGGCGAGGATGTCGGGAACGTCCTCGAGCTTCGGCCAGTTGAACTGGAGATTCTGGCGCGTCGAGAAATGGCCGTAGCCGCGGTCGTAGGTGCGCGCAATATATGCAAGCTTGCGCAATTGGGTTGCAGACAATCACGCGCAGCATCGGCGCGTAACGCTGGATGTAGAGGCCGTTGCGCAGCCGCAGCGGCCGGAACTCGTCCTCGGATAACTTGCCCGCGAGAAAGCGCCGCGTCTGACCCCGAAACTGGGCAACCCGCTCGTCCACCAGCCGCTGATCGATCTCGTCGTAAACGTACATACCCAAAATCCCACCTGTTCTCACGTTCGAGCTGCATCGTAACAATGCCTTGTTATACTGAGAACGAATATTATGTTACGATGATATAACTCAATAGCATTTAGCGAGAGCGGCCATGAAACTCCAACAACTGCGTTACCTGCGCGAAGTGGAACGCCAGGGACTGAATCTGTCCGCCGCCGCGCTGGAGCTGCACACGTCGCAACCCGGCATCAGCAAGCAGATCAAGCTGCTCGAGGACGAGCTCGGGGTGGAAATCTTCGTGCGCAACGGCAAACGCGTGACCGCGATCACGCCGCCGGGCAAAGCCATACTGGCGATTGCGCAACGCATCCTGCAGGATTCTGAAAGCCTGAAACAGGCGGCGCGGGATTTCTCCGCTCAGGACAGCGGCAAGCTCACCATAGCGACCACTCACACCCAGGCGCGTTACATGCTGCCCGACGTGGTCAAGCGCTTTACCGCGCGCTACCCGCAGGTCAAGCTGAACCTGATTCAGGGCAATCCGGTGCAAATCTGCCAGCACACCATAAGCGGCCTCGCCGATTTTTGCATCGCCACCGAGGCGATTGCGACCTTCGACGAGCTCGCGATGCTGCCCTGCTACACCTGGAACCGCTGCGTGATTGCGCCGCCGCGCCACCCGATACTCGGCGTAAAGACGCTGACGCTCGAAGCGATCGCCGAATACCCGGTGATCACTTACGACTTTGCGTTTGCTGGCCGCTCACAGATCAACTATGCGTTCGAGACGCGCGGGCTCAAGCCCAACGTCGTGCTCACCGCGATCGATTCCGACGTGATCAAGACCTACGTCGCGCTCGGCCTGGGAATCGGCATTCTGGCGAAAATGGCGTTCGATCCCGCGCGCGACAAGCCCCTGCGCGCGCTCGACGCAAGCCACCTGTTCGAGTCCAGCACGACGCGCATCGGCGTCCCGCGCAACGCCTACTTGCGCGGCTACGTCTACGATTTTATCGAAATGTTCGCGCCGCACCTTGGCCGCAAGACCATCGAGGAAGCGATCTATAGCAAGTCGAAGCTCGACTACGACCTGTGATCCGGGCGCGCCGCAACTGCCGGGCCGGTCACTCCACGAGATGCTGGCGCAACCACGCGCTTGCCGCATCGACCAGCGCCACCAACACCAGCATGGCGAGAATAACGGTCATCGCCTGCGGCTGCTGGAACAGCGA
>JACPTJ010000115.1 GCA_016192835.1 Betaproteobacteria bacterium | reverse complement strand
TGGCAGGTCGTCAATATCGACAAGCTGACCTACGCCGGAAACCTCGAATCTCTGGCGGGCGTCGTCGATGATCCCCGCCATTTATTCAAGCGCACCGATATCGGCGACCGCGCAGCGCTCGACGGTCTACTCGCCGAGTACCGCCCGGCGGGGGTGATTCACCTGGCGGCCGAATCGCATGTCGACCGCTCGATCGCGAGCCCGGCGGATTTCATCCAGACCAATATCGTTGGCACTTACACGTTGCTCGAAGCCGCACGTGATTACTGGCAGAGCTTGCCTGAACCAGCGAAAGCCGGCTTTCGCTTCCACCATGTCTCTACCGACGAAGTCTTCGGCAGCCTTGGCGATGCCGGTTGTTTTTCGGAGACCACCGCGTATCAGCCCAACTCGCCGTATGCTGCTTCCAAAGCGTCATCCGACCACCTCGTGCGTGCCTGGCACCACACTTACGGCCTGCCGGCGCTCATCACCAACTGCTCCAACAATTACGGACCCTGCCAGTTTCCGGAAAAGCTGATCCCGCTGATGATCCTGCGCGCGCTCGAAGGCAAGCCGCTGCCGATCTACGGCAACGGCGGCAACGTGCGCGACTGGCTTTACGTGGACGACCACGCCCGTGCCCTCAAGCGTGTCTTCGAAAGCGGGACGATCGGTGAAATCTACTGCATCGGCGGCCACAACGAGCGCACCAACCTCGAAGTCGTCGATGTCCTCTGCGCCCAGCTCGACGAGCTGAGGCCACGCGCCGGCGGGCGTTCCTATCGGGACCTGAAAACTTTCGTCACCGACCGGCCGGGGCACGATCGACGCTACGCCATCGACGCCGCAAAAATCCAGCGCGAGCTCGGCTGGATGCCGCGGGAGACTTTCGAGACGGGGATCAGGAAGACCGTCGAGTGGTATCTCGCCAATCCGGAATGGGTTGCCCATGTCCAAAGCGGAGAGTATCGGCGATGGATCGATCAACATTACGGCGAGGCGACATGACGAGAATACTGCTGCTGGGGTGCAACGGTCAGGTGGGCTGGGAATTGCAGCGCTCGCTTGCGCCGCTGGGAGCGGTTGTCGCGCTCGATTTTCCCGCAATAAAGCTCGAACAATTTGAAACTCTCAGGGCCGTAGTCCGCAAGAACGCACCTCACCTTATCGTGAACGCTGCCGCGTACACGGCAGTCGACAAGGCCGAATCCGAACCGGATGCGGCGGCGACCGTGAACAGTCAAGCGGTGGGGGTGCTTGCGGAGGAGGCGAAGAAACTCGGCGCCTTGCTGGTTCATTACTCCACCGATTATGTTTTCGACGGCAGCAAGCCCGGTTCCTACACCGAGGACGATGCGCCCAATCCAATCAGTGTCTATGGTCGCACCAAGCTCGAAGGCGATCGCGCGATTCACGCAAGCGGCTGCAAACACCTGATCTTTCGCACCAGCTGGGTTTACGCCGCACGCGGCGGGAACTTCGCCAGGACCATTCTGCGCCTCGCCGGGGAGCGCGACGAGCTCAAAATCGTCGCCGACCAAATCGGGGCGCCGACCTCGGCGGAGCTCATCGCCGACGTGACTGCGCTGTGCGTGGGTTTGGCCACGCATTGCCCGGAGCGTTTCGCTGCTGCCGACGGCATCTATAATCTGGTCGCCTCCGGCGAGACCTCGTGGCACAACTACGCCCAATTCGTAGTGGCAAATGCGGCGCGCCTCGGGCTGCCTCTCAAACTCGCGTCCGGATCGATCCGTCCGATTGCGACCAGCGAATACCCGCTGCCTGCGGCGCGTCCGCTTAATTCACGGCTGGCGACCGGCAAACTGAACAGGGTGTTCGGCATCGAATTGCCGCACTGGCAGATCCATCTCGAACGCGTCATCGCGGAGCTCGTCGCGTCGCAGAAAGCATGACTATTATTGTTGCCTCGTTATATTAGCGTCCACGGAAAACCCATGAATAAACGCAAAGGCATCATCCTCGCCGGCGGCTCCGGCACACGGCTTTATCCGGCAACGCTCGCGGTATCCAAACAGCTGCTGCCGATCTTCGACAAGCCGATGATCTACTATCCGCTGGCGACGCTGATGCTCGCGGGTATCCGCGACGTGTTGATCATATCGACGCCGCAGGATACGCCGCGGTTCGAACAACTGCTCGGCAGTGGCGGGCGGTGGGGGTGCAATTTCAGCTACGCCGTGCAGCCCTCTCCCGACGGCATCGCGCAGGCATTTCTGATCGGGGAGTCCTTCATTGGCCGCGACCACACCGCGCTGGTGCTGGGAGACAACATTTTCTATGGCCACGATTTCGCGGTTTTTTTGCAACAAGCGAATCAGCGGCAAAACGGGGCATCGTTGTTCGCGTACCCGGTGCACGATCCCGAGCGCTACGGCGTCATCGAGCTCAACGGCGAAGGTCATGCCGTCAGTCTCGAAGAGAAGCCGCAGCAGCCGAAATCGCGTTATGCGGTGACCGGCCTGTACTTTTACGACGACACGATTGTCGATGTCGCCAAGTCGATCAGGCCCTCCGCAAGGGGCGAGCTGGAAATTACCGATATCAACCGGCATTACCTCGAACAGGGGCAGCTCAACGTCGTGGTGATGGGGCGCGGCCAGGCCTGGCTCGATACCGGTACGCACGAGTCGATGCTCGAAGCAAGCCAGTTCATCGAGATCATCGAGCGGCGGCAGGGCCTGAAAATTTCCTGCCCCGAAGAAGTCGCCTGGCG
>JACPTJ010000114.1 GCA_016192835.1 Betaproteobacteria bacterium | reverse complement strand
GGTGGCATGAATACTGAGCTCATCGCCGCGTCGCCCCACTGGTACTCCCAGCAGGACCGTCTTTCATCTCGCGCGCTGCGCGCTGTATCGCCCGTACGATGCGCATATGCGTGCCGCAGCGGCACAGGTGAGGCTGTAGATGCGCCTTGATCTCGGTTATCGACGGCGATGGATTGTGATCGAGCAGCGCCTGGGCGCGCATCATCATTCCCGGTATGCAGTATCCGCATTGCGCCGCCTGCTCCTCAATAAACGCGCGCTGCAATGGACCGGGATTGTCGAGCGTACCCAATCCTTCCACCGTTTTGATCTGATGATTTTGCAGCGCCGCGATCGGCACCAGGCATGAAAATACCGCGCGTCCATCCAGCATCACGGTGCACGCGCCGCATTGCCCGAGTCCGCACCCGAACTTCGCGCCGTTGAGCTGCAGATGATCGCGCAACACGTAGAGCAAAGGCGTGGCCGGATCGGCATCGACCGGGTGCGCCTTGCCGTTGACCTGGAGCGTAATCACAGGTGCATACCCGGCGTATTCGCGGCGTTATTCACGCGCTTTCCTTACGGCGTCCCCGACCTTGGTCCACGCCGGCGCGTCGGTGTAACGAGCCCGCAGGTAAATGGCGAGCGCCGCGAGCTGTTCATCGGTGAACGCGCCTTCGAACGCCGGCATCCAGCGGCCGGGCGCACCGTCGGGCGGCGTGATGCCCTCGCTCACGATACGGATAAGGTTGCGCGGCGTAGGAAGATACAAAGCAGTGCTCAGCGGCAAATACATGGCTTCACCGGAGGACGAGACCTGCCGGCCTTGGTCGTGACAAAATGCGCACGCCCCTTGGTAGAGCAGTTCCCCCTGTCGTAACGACTGCGGGTCCGTCCCCGACTGCGCGACGCGGGTCGCTCCAGGTTCCGGGCGCTGAATGGAGGCAATCAGTACGTCGATGCTTCTTTCGCGCTCAGGGCGCACCGCCGGCATCAGCGATGCGATGTATGAGGCGATCGCCCGCACGTCATCGTCCGCGGCTGCCGCGAGATTGTGGACCACCGGCGCCATCGGGCCGGCCGGTATGCCGCGTTGCTCCACCAGGCCATGGCGCAAATAGCGATAGAGACTGTCCGCAGTCCATGCGCGCGGCGACGGCGAATCCGCGTTGAGTGCCGGCGCATGCCAGCCCTCCGCTTCGCCGCCGCTGAGGAACTGCGTTTTCTTTTCCGCCCCGAGCACGTTGCGCGGCGTATGGCACGCGCCGCAGTGACCCAGGCTCCGGACCAGATACGCGCCACGGGTCAGTTCGGCAGACTGCGCGGGATCAGGTTCAAAGCGCGACGGCTCAAAAAAAAGCCACTTCCATACCACGATTAACGGACGCAGGTTGAGCGGAAAAGGAAGCTGGTTCGCAGGCGTTTCAGCGCGAACCGGCTCACGCGTCATGAGGAAAGCATAGAGGGATTTGAGGTCCTCGTCGCTGGCCTTGGTGAAATGGTCGTAGGGAAAAGCGGGATAGAGGTGCCGGCCGCGGCGGTCTACGCCTTCGCGCATGGCGCGCGTAAACGCGGCCTCGGACCAGCGGCCGATGCCGGTCTCGGGATCGGGCGTAATATTGGTGGCGTATATTGTCCCGAACGCCGTGTGCACCGGACGTTGTCCTGCGTATGCCGGTCCGCTGGCCGCGGTATGGCAGACATTGCAGTTGCCGATCAAGGCAAGCTGCGCTCCGCGCATTATGGAAGCGCGATCGAACGATGCGGGTGGCGGAGGATCGACGGGCTCAAGTGCGGACCTCCATGCGAATGCCATCGGGACGGCACCCGCAACAAGCGCCAGCAATATCACGCCCAATATCGCCTTCATTCTCTTCGCCGTTCGAATTACGATGCTCAGACGGTTTTTGAAACGGCCGGCCAAGGCGGTGCAAGCCGTGTGGCTTCAGCGTCCCTGCGCCTCGAGTCGCTGGCGTTCGAGAGCTATCTCGGAATCGGCATTGCGTTTACGGATGACTTCCTGATTGGCCCTGGCATCGGCTTTGGCGCGCACCCGGGCGGCCTTGGCTTTCGTCACGCAAACCGTTTTTTCAGTTCCGGACATTACGTCACACTGCTTCCTGGCAACCGAGTATTCTGCGTCGGCGCGCGCGACGATCGCCATGGTGCGCGCTTTGGCAGTGTTCTTGTATTCGGCTTCAGCTTCGGCTTTTTCGATCTTGCGTTTGGCCTTGGCTTCCGCCTCACAAACATCCCTGGCGTTGCCCTTGAGCGATGCGCACTGGGCTTGATCGGACCGGTAAGCCTCGCCGATACTATCCTGGGTTGCCTTGAAGGCGTCTTTGTCCATGGCGGCGGCGCTGGCGGTCGCAAGCAGGAACAGCAATAAGTTCGACATAGAGTATTCTCCTTCCGCGGGCGTCCCGGCCCGTCCGGCACCTGGAATGGCGTTCGAGAATAGGGCGGGGGGCCACCCGAAGGACAGTATCCGCGCATCCGCAGCACAATGCAGTCAGACACACGCGGTATTGCGTGTAGGAAACTTCTGTCACCGGGCCGAATCGGGCGAAGCCCGGCGGCAATGCCATGCTGCCGTGACGGATTCGTCTGACTCAAAGATCAGAGAGCGCCTATAGGACGGCGCCAGATATCGGAACAAGATAGCTTGGTCGATATTATCAGGAGATCGATCGTGAATATCAGCGAAGTCATGAGCCAGGATGTAAGAATTGCATCACCCAAGGATACGCTCCGGCATGCTGCACAGTTGATGAGAGATATCGATGCCGGCATATTGCCGGTCGGCGAAAACGATCGTCTGATTGGCATGTTGACGGACCGGGATATTACTGTTCGTGCGGTCGCGGAGGGCAAAGCGCCCGACACCTGCCAGGTGCACGAAGTGATGTCGCCCGACATCAAATACGTTTACGAAGACGAGTCGCTTGACGACGCGGCGCGCATCATGGGCGAGCTGCAGGTGCGGCGGCTGCCGGTTTTAAGCCGTGACAAGCGGCTCGTCGGCATCGTGTCGCTGGGTGACGTGGCCCTCATGGAGGAGGACAGCGCGGGGAAAGCGCTGAAGGAAGTGTCCGCGCCGCCGGCCTAGCGAGCGCTGATATATGAGTGCAAATTTCAGATGCCGCGTGGTAGCCGCCGCGCTTGCCGTAGCGGTCATCGCTCTTGGCGCGTGCACGCTCGGGAACGGCTCGACTGCCCGGCCGGCCGCGGCACTGGCCGTGCCGCAATCAGCCGAACCGCAGGCCCGGGACCCTGAATCCAAGAAGGAAACGAACCGGGCACCGGTAACGCCGGTGCCCGCTGAATTCAGGACTCCGGAGCAGGCGACGCAGCATGCCGCCGATCCCAAAACTCCCACCGGCGCAATCGTCATAAAACCGCCGATCAACGTCATGCCGCCGGATCCGCCGCCGTCTGATCCCAAGCAGTAGCAACGTCAGACATCGCTGAGCGCTGCGCAAAATTTCGATTGAACGGATTCGGCAGCGCGATCTGGATGAGCAGCTTGCCTGGTCGCGTACCTTGGCGCAGAATAAAAATCCTTCAAAACCGCGTTTCCTGAAAAAAATGGCGAAACGGACTTCCAACGTTTCCGCTGCTGCCACGACGCGCAAGTCGCCGGACGCGGAAGAGCGCGGGCCGTCGTTCTGCGTCGTCGGCATGGGTGCGTCAGCGGGCGGTCTCGAGGCCTTCCGCCAGTTGCTCGCGGCATTGCCCAAGGATACGGGCTTGAGCTTTGTCGTCGTCCAGCATCTGGCACCCGCGCATGCCAGCAGTCTTGCTGAAATACTCTCGCGCTCGACGTCGATGCCGGTCGTCGAAGTCAAGGACGAGTCGCGCATCGAGCCCGATCACGTGTACGTGATCCCGCCCGCCAAGTCCATGGTTATCGCCGACCGAAATCTCAAGCTGCAGCCCCGCGAAGAGATCGGCCAGCATCATCCCATCGACCTTTTTTTCAAATCGCTGGCGCAGGATCAGGGTGACACCTCGATCGGGGTGGTGCTGTCGGGTACCGGCAACGACGGCACTGCGGGGTTGCGGGAAATCAAGGCGGCGGGGGGAATCACTTTCGCGCAGGACAAGAGCGCCCAGCACGACGGCATGCCGCGCAGCGCCATTGCCGCTCAGTGCGTGGACTTCGTGCTGTCGCCGCGGCGGATTGCCGAAGAAATCGCGCGTATCGCACACCACCCCTACACCGCCCTCACGCCTTCCGGGTCCGCAACGTCAGTCAAGGAAGAGCCGGCGCTGAACAAAATCCTGCGCCACCTGCAGCATGCCACCGACGTCGATTTCGAAAGCTACAAGCCGAGCACCATACGGCGCCGCATTGCGCGCCGCATGGTGCTGCAACGGCTCGACACCCTGGAGGATTACGCGCATCTGCTCGACCAACGGCCGGAGGAAGCAGCCGCATTGTTCCAGGATATTCTGATCGGCGTGACCGGTTTTTTTCGCGATCCGCAGACATTCGCCGCGCTCCAGCGCGAGGTTTTTCCCAGCCTGTTGAAGAACCGCGCGCGCGGCGATCCGCTGCGAATCTGGGTAACCGGGTGCTCGACCGGCGAGGAAGCGTATTCCTATGCGATAGCGGCCGCGGAGTCCATCGAGGATGCATCGCTCGCCGTGCCGGTACAGGTCTTCGCTACCGATCTCAATGCGGCGAGCGTCGACAAGGCGCGCGCCGGGATATACCCGAAAAGCATTGCGTCGGACGTTACCGAGACGCGCTTGCGACGCTTCTTCGTGGAAGCCGACGGCAATTATCGGATCGCCAAAGCGATCCGCGAAAGCGTCCTGTTTGCGCGCCACAACGTGCTTCGCGACCCGCCGTTCTCACGCACCGATATCATCAGTTGCCGCAACCTGCTGATTTATCTGGGTGCGGATTTGCAGAAAAAACTCCTGAGCGAACTGCACTATGCACTCAAGCCCGCCGGGTATCTGGTGCTCGGCCATTCCGAAACCATAGGCCCCTACCGGCAGCTGTTCGAAGCTCACGACGCCAGGCACAAGATTTATCGCAAGATCGGCGGCCCTGGCCCGCTAACGATCGGCGCGGCCCGCACCAGATATGCGGGGCAGGCCGCACCCGCGGCGCCCGGGACGAGCAACGATAAAGGCAACGGACGGAACGCGCAAATAGAAGCCGACCGCATCCTGCTGGCCAAATACGCGCCAGCCGCGGTGCTCGTGGATCCCGACATGGACATCGTCCAGTTTCGGGGGGACACCGGGGCTTATCTGATGCCGGCTTCCGGCAAGGCCAGTCTGAGTCTCCTGAAAATGGCGCGCGAAGGATTGCTCATCCCGCTGCGCGCCGCGATCCATAAGGCGAAAAAACAGAATTCCACGGTACGCGAGGAGGGCCTGCGTCTGAAGATCGACGGCGCTCACCGCGACATCAATCTCGAAGTGATTCCGGTGCGCGGTGCAACCGCGAAGGACAACGGCTTTTTGATCTTGTTCGAGAACGCCGCTGGGGGGCGAGTGCGCGCAAAAAAGGGAACTCCTGCAAGAGCGCGCAACACGTCCGCGCGCGCCGCGGCAAAAACTTCGGCGCAGGAAGAGGCGTCGCGTCTGGCGCAGGAGCTGGCGGCGTCGCGCGAATATCTGCAGTCGGCAATCGAGCAGCATGAAGCGGTCAACGAAGAGCTGCAATCGGCCAACGAAGAGGCGCAGTCCGCGAACGAGGAACTGCAGAGCATCAACGAGGAGCTGGAAACTTCGAAGGAAGAGATCGAGTCGACCAACGAAGAACTGGCGACGGTCAATCAGGAATTGCAGAATCGCAGTCAGGAAGTCGCCCAGATCAACAACGACCTCATCAATCTGCTCTCCAGCCTGGACACCGCCATCGTCATGATCGGGGGCGACTTACGCATCCGCCGCTACACGCCGCTTGCCGAAAAGATCTTCAACCTGATACCCACCGATATCGGGCGCCCGTTCACCGACATCAAGCTCAAGCTCGCGGTGGCCGATTTCGAGCAACTGGTGGCTGAAGTCATCGATTCCGTGGCTTCTCAGGAACGCGAGATACAGGACGTGGACGGCCATTGGTACTTGCTGCGCGTGCGTCCGTACGAGACGCTCGAAGCGAAGATCGACGGCGCGGTCCTGATCCTGATCGATGTCGACGCCATCAGGCGCGCGCGCGAATTCGCGGAGAACATCGTTGCCACCGTGCGCGAACCGCTGCTCGTTCTCGACAAGGAACTGCGTATCCGCAGCGCCAGCGCATCCTTTTGCAAGACCTTCGGGCTGCCTGCGCCGGCGGTCCGGAATCAATTGTTGTACAAGATTGCCGACGGTGAGTGGAACATTCCTGAACTGCGCAACTCACTGAACGAAGTTCTGTCCACCGGGGCATTCGAGGATCTGGAGCTGGCTCGAACGTTCGCGATGACGGGTCCGCAGATATTGCTCGTCAATGCACGGCGCCTGGTTCAGGACCTCGTGAACGAGCCACTGATACTGATGAGCATGGAAATCGTCACGGAACGCAGAAAGCTCGAGGAGTCGATGCGCAAGATCGAGCGGTTGTCCGAGGCCGACCGCAACAAGAACGAGTTTCTGGCGATGCTCGCGCACGAATTGCGAAATCCGCTGGCACCGCTGCAGAACGCTCTGCACGTGCTCAGGAGCTCAGCCGCGGACGAGGCGGGGCGCGAGCGCGCGCATGAAATGATGGAACGCCAGATCAAGATCATGACGCGCCTGGTCGACGATTTGCTCGATTCCGCGCGGGTCACGCAGGGGAAAATCGTGCTGTTCAGGGAGTCGCTGGAACTGAACGCGCTGCTCAACCGGGTTGCCCAGGCAATCCAGCCGCAGATCGAGCGCAAGATGCAGGTATTGAGCCTCTCGCTCTTGCCCGAACCGGTCCATATCAACGCGGATGCAACCCGAATCGAGCAGTCGCTCGGTAACCTGCTGCAGAATGCATCGAAGTTCAGCCCTGCCCAGGCACGGATCAGCCTGACTGCTGAATTGCGGTACGCGCGCGCAGCCGGGGACGCAGCCAACGAAGTCATCGTGCGCATTCGCGACACCGGAGCCGGCATCAGCGCCGCGACGCTGCCGCACATATTCGAGTTGTTCATGCAGTCCGACCGTTCCCTCGATCGTGCGCAGGGCGGCCTCGGGATAGGCCTGACACTGACGCGCAAACTGCTGGAATTGCATGGCGGCAGCATCGAGGCTTACAGCGCGGGACTCGGCCAGGGCAGCGAATTCGTGGTGCGCCTGCCGGTCATCGCGCCCGGACCGGCGGCAACATCTTCGGCCGCCGCCGCTGCGCTTGTCCGGCCGGTAACGAAGCGGAACATATTGATCGTGGACGACAATATCGACTCGGCCGAAAGCCTGGCAATGATCCTGCGCTTGGCGGGTCATCGAGTGGTCACCGCGCATAACCCTGCAATCGCGTTGCAAACAGCAGCGCAGATCCGCCCGGACGTGATCGTGCTTGACATCGGCCTGCCCGAAATGAACGGTTATGAGCTGGCGCGCGCCATCCGCCAGCAACCGGCTCTGGCGAACGCGGTGCTGATCGCGGTCAGCGGCTACGGCAGCGAAGAAGACCGTCAGCGCGGCGTCGACGCAGGATTCGACCACCATTTTATTAAACCTCTCGACTATCAGGCGCTGAACGCCGTATTGGAGGAGGCACCACCGCCGGCAGGGAGTTGATCGCAGGACTGAGCGCACAAGAGAATCAGCCGCAGCCGGACAGACATTGGGTGCCGATGGCGCACAATTGAATGAAATGGCAAATCCTGCTCGTAACACCCGGCCTGCTCGTAAGACCGGACCTGTCGCGGGAACTGACGGTCGCCGAACCGCCAAGGTCGAGGTCAGCATATCGCAGGAGCGGGTTCCCCTGCTGCCGCACGAACGCGACGAATCGGCAGACAGCCAGAGCAGCGAGCCGAGCGATGTCATGCGGCAAGCCGCGGCCGACCTGAAGCGCGGTCTCCAGGATACGGATCGAGGTCCGAAGATGAATCGGCTGGCGAAGAAGCTGAAACGTCGCCCCGGCTAGCGGTGCAATGTAACCCCGGCTCTTAAAGAGTGTCGGCCTTATCCCACAAAGCACGCGGCCGGATACCGACAGACATCGATGCGTTGCGCCGCCATAATAAACAGCATGTTATCACCAAAGGGTGGCATATTTGCCATACCCAGTTGGGAGGAATGAGCCATGATCAAAATAGCCATCATTATCGGAAGCACCCGTCCCGGTCGCAAAGCTGATTCAGTCGCCAGGTGGGTACATGAAATTGCGACGAAGCGCAGCGACGCCGCGTTTGAAATCGTAGACATCAAAGACTACAACCTGCCTCTGCTTGACGAGCCAGTGCCGCCGTCTCAGGGGAAATACAGCCAACCGCACACTAAGACATGGGCCGCGAAGATTGCCGCCTTCGACGCCTACGTTTTTGTAACGCCCGAATATAATCACGGGATATCCGGCGCGCTCAAGAACGCGATTGATTATCTGTATCAGGAATGGAACAACAAAGCGGCGGGGTTCGTGTCTTACGGCAGCGCAGGCGGAACGCGCGCAGTGGAAAGTTTGCGGCTGGTCATGGGCGAGTTGCAAGTAGCCGACGTGCGTGCCCAGGTCATGCTTTCCCTATTCACGGACTTTGAGAACTTCACTACCTTCAAGCCAGCGCCAATGCACGAGAAATCCGTCAATGCCATGCTCGATCAGATGATTGCATGGGGTGGTGCACTGAAGACGTTGCGCAATAAGTAGATCTGCGGCGCTTGGGTCCGACTACGTCGCATCGAATGTCGTTTCCGGCTATAACCAAGGAGATCAGTATGAAACATCAACTTCCCAAGCTGCCGTATGCATTGGATGCATTGGCGCCGTACATTTCGAAGGAAACCCTTGAGTACCACTATGGCAAACACCATGAGACGTACGTCAAGACTCTCAACGATCTGATCAAGGGCACTGAGTTCGAGCAGTCGTCACTCGAAGACATCATCAGGAAATCCTCGGGTCCTGTGTTCAATAACGCAGCGCAAACCTGGAACCATACCTTCTACTGGAATTCGCTGTCCCCACGCGGCGGCGGCAAACCCTCCGCCTCGCTGGGCGCCGTGATCGACAAGAAGTGGCGCTCGTTCAGCGCTTTCAAGGAAGAGTTCACCAAGGCGGCGGTCGGCAACTTCGGGTCGGGTTGGACCTGGCTCGTGCAGAAACGCGATAAATCCCTCGCCATCGTTAATACCGGCAACGCGGACACGCCGTTGAGTGGAGCGGACCGGCCGCTGCTCGCATGCGACGTGTGGGAACACGCGTATTACATCGATTACCGCAACAGCCGCCCCGATTACGCAGCGGCGTTCTGGCACCTCGTGAACTGGAAATTTGTCGAGCAAAACCTGGAAGCCGTTTCGTCGCAGCGCATGGCGGTACCGGCCTGAATCGGGAGTCGGCGGCAAACCAGTCAGATATCGGAACAAGATGAGCCCAGCCGATATCATCAGAAGATCGATCGTGAATATTAGTGAAGTCATGAGCCAGAATGTAAGAATTGCCTCACCCGCGGATACGCTGCGGCATGCTGCCTATCAACGTCATGCCGCCGGATACGCCGCCGTCTGATTCCAAGCAGTAGCATCGGTGCAATCACGCAGCGAACAAAATGGGGTGTGGAACGGTGGCGATTAAATCAATACGAAACAACCTGCATCTGTCGTTTCGGACTCATCCTACATGCATATCGGCGCAATCCTATGGGAAAGCGGGCTTGATTAATTGATCATTCCGTTTGGGCCATTGGGTGCGTTTTGCGCCAGCTATGCCGAGACCCTCGGCCGGCGGCAACGCGATCAGTGGATGGTTTTAAAAGAGAAGGTAACCCGCGACAGATCCATGCGATCCTTGACGGCGATACCAGTGCGGTCTGGTACGTTCCGGTTTAAACGGCAGCTCCCGCGCGCACGCCATCGGGCGCACCGAGCACCGATCCGGCATCACTGCAGCGTTGCATTGGCACAGGACGCCGGCGACTGACGCATGATTTCCTTTCTATTTCTCCCGAAGGAGAGTGAATGATGAAAGAAGAAATCCCGCCCCGCAGGGTTGTGCTGCGCCGAGCACTGGCAGTTGGTTGCAGTCTGTGGGTACCGATCGCACTTTCAGGGTGTGATTCAAAGAACGGCGCGAACTCAACTAGTTCCGCTCCAGCTACCAGCGCGAAATCTGCCGCTCCGGCGGCGACCACGAAAGTGCCACAGGCAAACGTGCAGTACCAGACTCAGCCGAAGGGCGGGCAGAAGTGCGGTCAATGCCTGCATTTCATCGCCGATTCGAATACCTGCAAGCTGGTCGAAGGCCAGATCAGCCCCGAGGGCTGGTGCAGCCTGTGGGCCAAGAAGGTTTGAGTCGGGCTGAGGAAGTTCTGTTTCGAGTGTTTCCGTTGCTGATTGTAGAAGCGCTCGATGTAGTCGAATACGTCGGCACGTGCATCTTCGCGGGTACGGTAGATCCTGCGGCTGACCCGCTTGGTTTCTCTTGGATGGGCTTCGCAGCCGCAGGCTTGACTGGTGCCCTTGCGGCTTCTCAGCGCACAACGACGTGAGGGTGGCCAGCCGAGGATGCCGAAGAAACTCGTCGGCTACGTGCTGCGCGCGTCCGGTGCCGGGGTAGCGAGTGGCCGGTTTTGGCACAGACTGAGTAAAAACGTGCAAAGTTTTTGAAAATGAGCTCGGTTGGCCCTGTGCCGCGTGATTAAGGCCGTTACGCGAGTTGTGCAGGAACCGTGGCGGCCGGACGGCGTAGGAACCCACCTACAGGTATCGCTGCGGCGATCGCAAGCGTAAGACACCGGGCATGTCCTACACAGAAACGAGAGCGCGTCCGATAGCAACGGCGTTGGCGTTGCCTGAATATGATACTGCCGTCATTTCCCCATGGAGGGCTGTCATGAAAAAACGATCCCGCCGGATATCGGTATTGGAAGAATCGGATTTCGACGCGTTTCAGCATAGCGGTCCGGCTTTTGAATTGCCCGCCGCTGACGAATTCGTCTGCACCAACGAAGAAGTGCGTGAAGCCTGCGCATTATTGCGCAGTAGTGAGAACCTGGAGGGGTTGCTGCCCACCTACGAGAGGAATGATCATGCTGCCCAGCGTCAAAAGCCTCGAAGGCAAACGGGTACCCAATGTGACATTTAGAACCCGCACCAACCACCAGTGGAGGGACGTGACCACTGATGAGGTGTTCAAAGGCAAAACCGTGGTTGCGTTTTCCCTGCCCGGCGCCTATACCCCGACCTGCTCGAGCGCCCACCTGCCGCGTTATAACGAGCTCGCCGGCGTGTTCAAGGCCAATGGTGTGGACGAGATCGTCTGCCTGTCGGTCAACGACGCCTTTGTCATGAACGAATGGAAGCAGGACCAGGAAGCCGAGAACATCACATTGCTTCCCGACGGCAACGGCGAATTCGCCGCTGGCATGGGACTGCTGGTCGACAAATCCAGCCTCGGCTTTGGCAAGCGCTCCTGGCGCTATTCCATGCTGGTCAGGAACGGCGTGATCGAGAAGATGTTCATCGAGCCCGAAAAGGAGGGCGATCCGTTTGAAGTGTCCGATGCCGACACCATGCTCAAGTACATCAACCCGAAGGCGGTCGCGCCAGAACCCGCGGTAATCTTCACCAAACCCGGCTGCCCGCACTGCGCGCGCGCCAAGGCGCTGCTCGAATCCAAGGGTTATAGCTACAGCGAAATCAGCCTCGGCAAGCACATCACTTCGAGCACACTGCGCGCAGTTTCCAGCAGCGGCACCTGGCCGCAGGTCTTCATCGGCGGCAAGCTCATCGGCAATGCCGACAATCTGGAAGCGTATTTCGACCCGCGCAAAGCGGCCTGAAGCATGGCACAACATGCAACGGTTGGAGGGAAAGGAGGTATTTATGAACGCCAAAAGTTTGCAACGGGTGGTCGTATTTGAATCGCCGTATTAGATGCGGTTTCCGATAACAGGAGGCATTTATCATGAATGCCAACCATGTCTTACGTGTATTGCTTTTCGGCTTTTGCCTGATCCCAGCTGTAAACGCATCCGCGCAGGTCGCAGGCTCGACTACTGGTGAATCCGCAATGGTCGGCACGACGGACGTCGCGATGGGCTGGAGCGCCAAAAAGAAAGTTCTCGGCAAAACTGTCTACAATGACGAGCAGGGAAAAGTAGGCACGATCGAAGACATCATCATTGCTCGCGACGGTACAGGGTCTTATATCGTCGTCAGCGCGGGAGGGTTTGGCGGGGTCAGCAAGCACAACGTGGCGGTTCCGGCGGGCTCACTGGTCGAACGGGACAAAAAATTCGTATTGCCCGGCGCGACCAAGTCCGAAATTAAAGCCGCGACCAAGTTTGAATTCGAAAAATAGCCGTCTGCTGTTCGTTTCAGATGTGAAGGCCTATCCCGGCAGACTCTCGAATGAACAAGCAATACGATCTCGTCGTGATAGGCACCGGAACAGCCGCATCCGGCGCAGCTACACAGTGCCGTTCGGCGGGATGGACCGTTGCCGTAATCGACCACGAGCCCTTCGGCGGCACTTGCGCGATGCGCGGTTGCGACCCGAAAAAGGTACTGGTTGGCGCAGTGGAAGCGATCGACCATTCCCGTCGAATGCGTGGCAAAGGTATCGGGGGCGGCGAGCCGAAGATTGCGTGGAACGAGTTGATCGAGTTCAAACGGACTTTTACCGAGCCCGTGCCGGCGATGAAGGAAAAAAGTTTCGCAAAAAACGGCGTCGACGCCTATCATGGCCGCGCCAAATTCCGCGGCCATCACTCGGTCGAAGTCGGCGGCGAGGTGCTCGAGGGCCGTTTCATTCTGATCGCCGTCGGCGCGGTGCCGATGCGCCTCGGCATTCCGGGCAAGGACCATATCATCACGAGCACCGAGTTCCTCGAGCTCGATCAACTGCCGAAGAAGATCGTCTTGCTTGGCGGTGGCTTCATCGCGGCCGAGTTCGCCCACATCGCTGCGCGCGCAGGTGCGCAAGTGACGGTCCTCGAACAGGCAGACCGCATGCTGACGCCATTCGATCCCGATATCGTCGGTTGGCTCATGGAGAAGTTCAGCGAGGTCGGCATCGACGTACGGCTCAGGACGAGTGTCACCGCGATTGACAAGGACGGCGGTGGGTTTTCCGTTCGTGCGTCCGGCGACGGCAATGACGAAGTGTTCAATGCCGATCTCGTCGTGCATGCCGCCGGGCGTGTCCCCGATCTCGATCCGCTTGACCTCGTCGCAGCCGGCGTCGAAAGCGACAAGGGGCGGCTCAAGCTGAACGAGTTCTTGCAAAGCGTCTCGAATCCGTCAGTCTATGCGGCCGGCGATGCCGCTTCCAACGGACCGCCCCTGACACCGGTCGCCAGCCATAACGCCCATATCGCTGCCGGCAACATGCTGAACGGCAATTGCGAGAAGCCGAACTACCTTGGCGTGCCGAGCGTGGCGTTTACCATTCCGCCTATCGCGTCTGTTGGCCTCGGTGAGCAACAGGCGCGAGATAAAGGGCTCAAGTTTCGCGCCCAGCATAAGAAAGCGTCGGATTGGTATACTGCCCGGCACGTCGCGGAAACGGCCTATGGATTCAAGGTGCTTGTCGAAGAAGGCAGCGACCGCATCCTGGGCGCGCACCTGATTGGGCCGCATGTAGACGAGATCATCAATGTCTTCGCATTGGCGATACGCAAAGAGCTGACGGCGAAAGACCTTAAGACGGCGATTTTTGCGTATCCAACGGGTGCTTCCGACATCGGCTACATGTTGTGAGCGTCGCGGTTGAAGCGCGCGAGGGTCGAAGGTCAGGTCACCATGAAAATCGGCCGCGTTCCTCTTCTCCTCGCTCTTGTCCCTATTGTGATGCTCGTGATGTCTGGACTCGGGGTACGACTGGGTCTCTGGTCGTTCGGCACCGGGTTTGCAATATTCCGCTGGGCTGCGTATGGCGGCTTGGCGGTGACGGCGTGCGCCATCGTCGCCTTGGCCATACCGAAGATACGCTCGGGTGCGGTCGGGGGCCTCCTGCTCAGCATCGCCCTCGGGCTTGGGGCGGCGTATCCGCCATGGCACTGGAGCCAACAGGCGCGGAGCGTCCCGCCGATCCATGACATTTCGACGGACCTCACCGATCCGCCTGCGTTCGTCGCGGTTCTGCCGCATCGCGCGGGCGCGCAAAACCCGCCGACGTATGGCGGACCGGAGGTCGCTGCCGCGCAACGTAAGGGTTATCCGGGCATTCAGCCGCTGGGACTTGCCGTGGCCCCCGAGGCCGCGTACGCGCGGGCGCTCACCGCGGCACAGGCGATGGGCTGGGAGCTGGTCGTCGCGGACGCCGCGGCGGGTCGGATCGAAGCGACGGCAACCACCTTGTGGTTTGGCTTCAAGGACGACGTCGTGGTGCGCGTGAGGCCTGCGGCTACCACCAAGACCTGATGGCAAGGATTCAGGAGAAGATCAAGAAGGGAGAGACTAAGGAGATAACCGAAGCGTCGGGCGATAACGAAGAAGAGCCGCGTTCCACGAACGTGATTGATCTCGCCGCGCTGCTCAAGAAGAGTCTCGATAGCGGCGGTCGTCGGCCCAAGCCCGGCGCAAAACCGAATCTGCAGGTTATCGATGCGCAATCAGGTTCGAAAACTGCCGCAAAACGCAAACACGCTTAGCGAGTAATCCGTGCCGCTCGCGCATTACCACGCCAAACGCGACTTCAAGCTCACGCCTGAGCCGCGCGGTCGTATGGGCGCCAAGAAGGTGAAAGCACGTGCTTATCTGATCCAAAAGCACGCGGCGAGCCACTTGCACTATGATTTTCGGCTTGAATTGAACGGGGTGCTCCTGAGTTGGGCCGTACCGAAAGGGCCCAGCCTGGATCCGGCGGACAAGCGGCTCGCCATGCGCGTCGAGGACCATCCGCTGGAATACGGCGGGTTTGAAGGCGCTATTCCGAAGGGGCAATACGGGGGCGGGACCGTGATGCTTTGGGACCGCGGAACATGGAGCCCAATCGGCGATGCGGAGGAAGGATTCAGACGCGGTCACCTCAAGTTCGAATTAAACGGCGAAAAACTGAAAGGACGCTGGGCGCTCGTCAAAACGCATGGCAGTAAGTACGGGGGCAAGGGCGAACCGTGGTTACTCATCAAGGATACTGATGACTACGCGAGGCGGGGCGTGGACGCACGAGTCGTCGATGCCAAACCCGACAGCGTTGTTTCCGGCCGAAGTATCGATGAGATCGCGAATGCCAAAGATCGGGAATGGCGCTCCGACCGATCGGCAAAGGCCAACGTCCACGCCGGAGCCGTCGCCGCCCGCAAGTCGGCCGGCCGCAAGGCCGGCGC
>JACPTJ010000113.1 GCA_016192835.1 Betaproteobacteria bacterium | reverse complement strand
TCGGGGACGCTCGACAGGGTATACTTGCAGCCTGCCGATGAGTACGATCTCCAACGGCATTTGAACTCACTACACGACGGTCGGATAAATCACCACAGGGAGCAGCCACAGTGAAACTCGTCACGTTTGTCGTCAATGGAAACGAGCGTTTGGGAATCTGGTCGGAGCCGCGCGGCATACTGGATCTCACCGCGGCCGCGCAATCATTGCTGGGTCGCGCGCTGCCCGCCGATATGCTGTCGTTCATCGCGGCGGGCCCGGAGGCGCTGAAGTCGGCGCACGAAGTCCTCGACGCGGCCACGAAATCGCCGCAGGCGAAGTGGCACGCCATCGCTTCCGTCAGGCTGGCGGCGCCGATTCCGCGTCCGCGCAAGAACGTGTTTTGCGTCGGGCGCAATTACAAGGCCCATATCATCGAGGGCGCGCGCGCCCGCAACCGGGAAGTCGTGTTTCCGCCGGTGCCGGAATTTTTCTCGAAGCCGCCGACGGCGGTGATCGGCCATGACGACGAGGTTCATCTGGACACGCGCTACACCAGGCAACTCGACTACGAAATCGAGCTTGCGATCGTCATCGGAAAGCGTTGCCGTGATTTATCCGCCGACGCCGCGATGAGCGCGATATTCGGTTACACCATCGTCAATGACGTGTCGGCGCGCGAGGTGCAACAGGCCCACGGGCAATGGTTCAAGGGAAAGGGCTTCGACACCTACTGCCCGATGGGCCCGTGCATCGTTACCGCGGATGAGTACGGCAATCCGAGCGGCCGCCGGCTGGTGCTGACGGTCAACGGCGAGACGCGGCAGGACTCCAACACGTCGGATCTGCTGTTCGGCGTGCCTGAGATCGTTAAGAGCCTCGCTGGCGGAATGACGCTGGAGCCAGGCGACGTCATCGCCACCGGCACGCCGTCGGGAGTCGCGCTGGGCATGACGCCGCAGAAATGGCTGCAGGACGGCGACGTGATCGTGGCGGACATCGAAGGCATTGGAAAGCTCCGCAACCGGGTCAGGAAAACCTTCTAGCCAACGCATGCGGCGCGAGCATCGTCGCCTCATAATGCGTCGCGGGCCACTCGGCTGCGCACACCCAGCTTAGACAATGGAGCATCCTATGATGACTACGCCTGCCCGCACCAAATTCCGTGAACTGATGAGCGGCCCGCGCTTCATCCTGGCGCTGGGCGTCTGGGACCCCTACACGGCGCGCGTGGCGGAAGCGCTCGGCATACAGTGCGTGCACATCGGCGGCTATCAATTGGGCGCGCACTTCGTCACGAGCGAACCGCTGCTGACTCTGACCGAACTCGCCACCACGACGCGGTATGTAACGAGCGCGGTGCGCATCCCGGTCGTCGTCGATGCGGGCGCCGGCTTTGGCGAGCCGCTCCACGTCATGCGTACGGTCAAGGAGCTCGAGCGCGCGGGCGCCGTCTGCATCCACATCGAAGACCAGATTTATCCGAAACGCGTGCATTACCACAAAGGCATCGAGCACGTGGTGCCGCGTGAGGACATGGTCGCCAAAATCAAGGCGGCGGTGGCGGCGCGCACCGACCCCAACTTCGTGATCATGGGACGCACGGATGCGATGAAAACGAGCGGCTTTGCCGAAGGGGTGGAGCGCGCCAACCTCTATCTCGAAGCCGGCGCCGAGATGGTGATGATTTTTCCGAACACCGTTGAGGAAGCCCGCCGGGCGCCGCGTGAAATCAAGGGGCTGCTCGCGTATACGAACAGCGAAGGCAACCGCTTCGGGCGGCCGCTTTTTTCGGCGCAGGAATTTGAGGACATGGGCTACAAACTGTCGACCTATCCGACGGCGCTGCTGTGCCCGGTGACGCAGGAGCTGAAGCGTGTCATCACCAATCTGACGACCAGAGGGGTAAGCGGCCTGCCGCAGGACAAGATGATCGTCTGGCGCAAGGAGGTCGAAGACCTCATCGGGCTGGAGGAGTATTACAAAATCGAAAGCAATACCGTGGAGCACTGAATGCGTTGCGCGTGGCAGCCACCGGGGAGATAATGATCCAGTTAGCTTCAAGCCTGATGCGCGCCGGGGACCGGCCGCACGCAAATCGGGTCGCAAAAAAAGCCTGAACGGCGAAACCTGCTCCCATGGCGACGGATCACTCGCATATCACGCCTCGCGGTGGCCGCGAAAGAGCGAGCGGTATGCGCGCGCGTTTGCGCGGGCAGAGCAAAACTTGGACCCTCATTATCGTCGCGCTCGTGCTCGTGGCGTGGGCGGGAGACTGGCTTTACCATCGTTACACCCACTTGCATATCGACGACGCGCGGATCGACGGGGAAGTGATTACGATTTCCAGCCGCGTTTCGGGATGGGTCACCGAGTTGCCCGTGATGGAGGGGGACGAAGTGAAGAAAGGGCAGCTCCTCGCCCGGGTGGATGACCGCGACTCGATCCTGCAGCGCGAAGTCCTGCGCGCGAAGTTCCAGGCGATCGAAAGCCAGATGGCGGCCGTGCGCGCGCAGACCGGCCAGGTCGACCAGGAGACGCTGGGCAGAGTTGAAAGCGAAACCAATCGCCTGACCGCCGCTGAAGCCGAAGTCGCCTCCCTCGAGGTGCAGTTGAGGCAGGCGGGCGAGGACTACAAGCGGGCTCAGGAGGTCGAAAAATTTCTCACGCGGCAGGAAGTGGAACGCGCACGCACGGCTTATCAGCAGACTCAGCAAAGTCTCCGCAAGGCGCAGGCCGACGTGGCGGGCGCCCGCGGCACATTATCGGCGGCGGGCGGGAGCCGCCACCAGCTTCGGGTCATCGCACAGCAGCTCATGGTGCTTGCGCGCCAGGCCGACGAGATCCGCGCACAGATAAGCCGCCAGGAAGTGGATATCGCGGACCGCGTCATGGTGAGCCCCGCCGACGGCAAGGTGGTGATGACTTTTGTGCGCAAAGGCGAACATGTTTCCCCTGGCCAGCGCATCGCCATGTTCCACGACCCGAATCAAATCTGGGTGGAAGCCAACGTCAAGGAAACCGACATCGGTGTGCTCAAGCCGGGAATGAAGGCGGATATCCGCGTCGACGCGTATCCCGGCAAAGTCTACGGCGGCGAGGTTTTCCGGATCGGCCAGGCGGCGACCAACAAGTTCGCGTTGCTGCCGGACCCCAATCCCAGCGGCAACTTCACGAAAATCACCCAGCGCCTGCCGGTGCGCATCGTGCTCACCGAGAAGGACCACGCTTTGCGCCCGGGAATGATGGTGGAAGTGGACATTGGCCTCCGAAACCACTGAGGTACTGTTCGCGCGGTACGGACCGCATTACCGCTGGTTTGCCACCCTTACGGTGATGCTCGGCACGATCTCCGCGATGCTGACGACTACCACCGTCAACGTCGCGATACCCGATATCATGGGCACGTTCGGCATCGGGCAGGACCGCGCGCAGTGGCTTTCCACCGGCGCCCTGGCGGCAATGACGGTCGCGATGCTGCTGAACGCCTGGCTGATTCGCAGCTTTGGACAGCGCAAGACGTTCATCGGCGCTTTCGGCATTTTCATCGCGGCGTTGGTGCTGGCGGGACTGAGCCCCAACGAATCGGTGCTGATTGTATGCCGGGTCGCGCAAGGCGCGGTGGCGGGGTTGATGCAGCCGTTCTCGGTGTACACGCTGTTCCGCGTGTTCCCCCCCGAACGCAGGGGCACCGCGATGGGATTTTTCGGCATCAGCGTGATCCTGGGACCGGCGCTGGGTCCCACCATGGGAGGCATTCTGATCGAACACTTCAACTGGCGCTACGTCTTTTTTCTTGCCGCGCCGTTCAGCGTAATTGCGATTCTGCTTGGCAGCGTGTTCATGCCGGAGCGCGATGAATCGGAGGCACGTACCAGCTTTGACTGGGCCGGTTTTCTGCTGCTGTCGACATCACTTGCCTGTTTGCTCGTCGGTCTATCCAACGGACAGCGCGAAGGCTGGTATTCCGGCTATATCCTCATGCTCCTGGGGCTCGCGGTCGTCGCCGCAGTCGTATTCGTTGCATGGGAACTGCACGCATCCCAGCCGCTGGTCGAGCTCAGGGTGCTCGCGAGCGCTCGCTTCACCGCGGCCGCTGCGGTGGCGTTTATTTTCGGCGCGGGGCTGTTCGGTTCCACCTACCTCGTGCCGCTATTCGTGCAGACTGTCCAGCACTTCACGCCCATGGCGGCGGGCCTGCTGCTGATGCCTGGCGGTCTCGTGCTGGGCCTGTTCTTTCCCATCGGCGGATATCTGAGCGACCGGCTTCCCGCGCGGGGGCTGATCATCACCGGTCTGCTGTGTACCAGCGTGTCGGCTTACTGGATGGGGCAGGTTGACGCCAATACTCCGTTCTGGACTATCGCGAAGTGCGTCATTCTTTCCTACATCGGCCTGGGGCTGATCAAGCCGGCGCTCATCGTTGCGGCGTTGCGGGCCTTGCGCCCCGAACTGCTCGGGCACGGCGCCGGGATGATCAACTTTTCCCGCCAGCTCGGGGGCGCGTTCGGCGTGAACGTGCTCTCGGTCGTGCTGGACCGCCGGACTTACTTTCACGGCAACGCGTTAGCGAACCTCCAGACCGCGGGCAACAGCGGTACGGCGGAATTTTTGCGCAGGATGCAGGACCTGCTTGCCCAGGCTGGGGTGCCGCCGGATTTGCATCTGTCGGGAGCGTTACATTTCCTGGATCGCGTGGTCTACGCGCAAGCGTATACGATGGGTTTCCGCGACAGCTTCCTCATCGTTGCGTTCGCTTTCACGCTCGCGCTGATTCCGGCCTGGATCATGGGCAGGACGAGGGCGAGTGCATACCGGAGCCCGGTGGGATAGACACGCTTTCGTAGCGCAGGCGCCTCGCCTGCTCCGTCAACGAATGCAGGCGAGGCGCCTGCGCTACTCTCCAAATGGTGAAACCATGAAACCTTCAGATTCCACTCTCACCCGTACCGGCGCGCAATTATTAATTGACGCGCTCAAGGTGCACGGAGTGGATATGGTGTTTGGGGTTCCGGGCGAGAGCTATCTGGATGCGCTCGATGCGTTCTACG